>NZ_LZMG01000229.1:0-15004 GCF_001673615.1 Mycobacterium sp. 1245499.0 | reverse complement strand
TCCTGGCGCCCAACCTGTGGGCCGGGGTGGGCCTGGTCCGCGGGGGAGCGGGCACCGCGCTGGTCGGCTCGCACGCCGAGGTCGCCGAGCGGCTGGCCGAATACGCCAAGCTGGGCATCTCCCACTTCATCTTGTCGGGATATCCGCATCTGGAAGAGGCCTACTGGTTCGGCGAGGGCGTGCGAGCCGACCAGCGCGGTGCCCGCTCCCCCGCGGACCAGGCCCACCCCGGCCCACAGGTTGGGCGCGACCAGCAACTTGCTGCTGTCGCCGCCGTGCAGGTCCAGCATGCGGCGCTGGCCCTCGGATTCGCTGCGCGCCAGGCTGCTCTGCACCCGCTCGATGTCGGCGGGATCGATCGCGGACAGCAACCGATCGGCCTCCGCCCAGGCCTCGGCGGAGGTATCACGGCTGATCACGTGAATCCGCAAGCCGTACTGCAGGATTCGGCCGGCGTCGACGGCCAGCCCGCGGATCCAGTCCAGCTTCTTGGCGACCGCGGTCAGCGGTTCGCCCCAGGTGAGGTACACGTCGGTGTGCTTGGCCGCCACCGGTCCGGCCGATGCCGACGATCCACCGAAGAACACCGCCGGTATCGGGTCGGGCGGGTTGTTCAGTTGGGCACCCTCGACCTGAATGTGCTCCCCGGCGAAGGTCACCGGCTCGTTCGAGGTCCACAGCTGCCGCACCACGTGCAAGAACTCGGCGGTGCGGGCATACCGCGCCTCCTTGTCCAGGAAGTCGCCATAGGCGCGCTGCTCGTGCGGTTCACCGCCGGTGACGACATTGAGCAGCAGCCGTCCGTCCGAGTGCCGCTGGAACGTCCCGGCCATCTGGGCGGCCAGGGTGGGACTGAGCATGCCGGGACGGAACGCGACCAGGAACTTCAGGGTCTCGGTCGATTCGACCAGCATCGCCGTCGTCAACCACGCGTCCTCACACCACAATCCCGTCGGCGTGAGGACCGCCTCGAAACCGTTGTCTTCGGCGGCCGTACAAATCTGGTGCAGGTACTTCAGTGTCGCGGGCCGATTGCCCGACATCGGCGTGCCGTGCCCGCCCGCGACCAGATTCCGCGAATCGCCGTAGGTCGGCAGAAACCAATGAAACGCGAGACTCAATTCACAATCCTCTTTCGCTCCGCTGTGGGCCCTGTGCAGCAACCGTCCATCCTGCTGAAGTCACCGCCGAGGGGCGAGGGTTGAAACCTGCGAGATTGCATCCCCGTCCGGGCGCCGCCGTCACCACGGCAACCCGCGGCGGCGAGCGCCGAGCGGGGACGTCCGGGCGCCGGACGGGCGGCACCCGCGCACCGCATCTGCGCTGTCCCGGAAGGCAATACGATCGCAATGATTCGGGCGGCGGCATCCGGCGATAACGGCGCTACGATGACTACGATCTTCCGCGCGATGCCGCAACCCGGGGGCCACCATCGCCCTGGCCGGTGACTGCCCGACGCCGGAAAAGATCACCGCTGCGTGACCGAATGGTCACACCGGATCACACAATGCTTCCAATACGGCGTGGCTCGGCGGGTAATCCCCGGTCAGCGCGGCATTATTGCGATCATGCCTGACCTCACACGCCGAGCGGTGCTCCGGATGGGCGCCGGTGGCACCCTCGGAGCCGCCGGCGTGCTCGCATTCAGCTCCCTGCTGGCTCCCGGAACGTCGCACGCCGCGACGTTGCCGCAGGCTCCCGCGCCGTTCGAGCCGCCGACGGCGGGCAAGACCCTGCCGACCAAGCTGACCGGTTCTTTCGTCTCGGCGGCCCGTGGGGGCATCAAGACCAATTACGTGATCGCGGTGCCGCCGGGGCAGACCGGGATGCTGCGCCCGGTGATCGCCCTGCACGGCGTGGACGGGGATGCGAACCAGATGCTCGACATGGGCGTCCCGGACGGGCTGGCCCAGCTGGTCAAGGAGGGCAAGCCGCCGTTCGCGGTGGTCGGCGTCGACGGCGGCAACACCTATTGGCACAGAAGGACTTCCGGTGAGGACTCCGGCGCCATGGTGCTCGACGAGCTGCTGCCGATGCTCTCGACGATGGGTTTCGACACCTCCCGAGTCGGCTTCATGGGGTGGTCAATGGGTGGCTACGGGGCGCTTCGCCTGGGCGCCAAGCTCGGCCCGTCGCGCACCGCCGGCATCTGCGCAATCAGCCCGGCGCTATACACCTCCTATGCGACCAGCGCCCCCGGGGCGTTCGACAGCAACGACGACTTCGTGCAGAACAGCGTGCTCGGCCTGCCGGCACTGAATTCGATTCCGCTGCGCGTGGACTGCGGCAACTTCGACCGCTTCTACTTCGCCACAAAGCAATTCGTCTACCAGTTGAAAACCCAACCGGCGGGCAGCTTCTCGCTGGGCGGCCATGACATCGCCTACTGGCGAAGCCAACTGCCCGGCGAGCTGGCCTGGATGGCGACCTAGCCCACGCAGATGACACTTCGGGAGCAATCGGTCGCCAGCAGCCCACAACAGGTGGAGCGGCGGACCGCCCGAAGGGGATTCCGGCCCGACATCGAGGGACTGCGCGCCGTCGCGGTGATCGCCGTCGTGCTCTACCACGCCGGCATCCCCGGAATCACCGGCGGCTACATCGGTGTGGACGTCTTCTTCGTCATCTCCGGGTTCCTCATCACCGGGCTGCTGTTTCGCGAGGCGAGCACCACGAATACCGTTGCGCTGGGCCGGTTTTACGGTGCGCGCGCCCGACGGCTGCTGCCGGCCGCGGCCATCGTCGGCACCATCACGGCGATCGGTGCCGCCGCGGTGCTGCCGCCGCTGCAGGCGCGCAGCGTGTTCCTCGACGGCATCGCCAGCGCCCTGTACGTCGGCAACTACCGGTTCGCGCTGCGCGGCACCGACTACCTGACCACGGACGCGCCGTCACCGTTTCAGCACTACTGGTCGCTGGGGGTGGAGGAGCAGTTCTACCTGGTGTGGCCGCTGCTCATCATCGCCACGGCCTGGTTGCTGCGGCGCATCCCGCGCCTGCGCGGTGACGCGACGCGCGCGACACCGTACGCGGTGATCCTCGCGACGGTGGCCGCGGCGTCGTTGACCGCAGGCGCGGTGTGGACCCGCACCTCGCCGTCGTGGGCGTTCTTCTCGCTGCCCACCCGCGCCTGGGAGCTGGCGGCCGGCGGCCTGGTGGCCCTGTCGATCCAGCAGTGGCGCCGGCTGTCGCTGCGAACGGCGTCGATCGTCGGGTGGGGCGGTCTGGCGTTGATCCTGCTGACCTGCACCCAACTCAACTCCCACACGCCTTATCCCGGCACCGAGGCGCTGCTGCCGGTGCTGGGCACCGCGCTGATCATCGGCGGCGGCGCCGTCACCGGGGGGCTGGGGCCCGGCCGCCTGCTGTGCCGCCCGGCGATGCGCGCGATCGGCCGGATCTCCTACTCCTGGTACCTGTGGCACTGGCCGGTGCTGCTGCTGATGCCGGCGCTGCTCGGTGAGCCCGCGGGGCTGCCGGCCCGGCTGAGCGCGACGGCCGTGTCGGCCGGGCTCGCCGTCATCACCCTTCATTTGGTCGAGAATCCCGGCCGCTTCGCCGCCGCGCTGCGCCGCTCGGCGAAAGTCAGCCTGGTGGTGGCGGGCGGCGCGAGTGCCGCCACCGCGTGCGCATGCATGCTACTGCTCAACGTGATACCGGCACCGGTGGGGCACGGGGTCGCCGCTCCCCGCGCCAACATCATCGCGACGCCCCCGTCCAGCGTCCCCGCCGTCAGCGCGCAGGAAGCGGCGGTTCGTCAGGCGTTCGACCAGGCCCGCGCGGCGCTCGCCGCGGCCGTCGGCCTGCGAGCCGTCCCGTCGAACCTGGACCCGCCGCTGGCCAAGGCGCCCGCCGACAAGGCCGCGGTGTTCGTCAACGGTTGCGTGCGCTCCTGGCGCGACGTCGGACAAAGCGAGTGCGCGACCGGCGACACCGCCTCGCCGACCACCGTCGCCCTGATCGGCGACTCGCACGCCGCCATGTGGAATCCCGCGTTCGAGCAGCTCGCCGAGCAACGGCACTGGCGGCTGGAGACGCTGGCCAAGGTGACCTGCCCGCTGCAGGACCTGCGCATCGTGAGCCCGTACCTGGGCCGCGAGTACACCGAATGCGAACAGTGGCGCACCCAGATCATGAGCCGGATGAGGGCCGAACACCCGCGCCTGATCGTGCTGGACATGAGCCGGCGCTACGGCGGGGACTTCGGCTTCGCCTCCTACGACCCGGCCTGGATCGACACCCTCGGACGCACCGTGGCGCAGCTGCGCGACACCGGCGCGACCGTCCTGGTGCTCGGGCCCGCACCCGACCCGCATTCGTCGGCGCCGACCTGCCTGTCCGCCCACCTCGACGACGTAAACGCCTGCACGCCAACGAAGGCCGCGGCGGTGGACGGCGACGGGATCGCCGCCGAGCAGGCGGTGACGGCCCGCAGCGGCGGCCACTACGCCGACCTGACCGACATGTTCTGCACCCCTGACCGCTGCCCGATCGTCGTCGGCAACACGCTGGTCTTCCGCGACGACAACCATGTGACAACCGAGTACGCGCAGTTGGTGGCACCGCTTATGGGTGCGCTCGCGGACCGCGCCCTGGCGAACGGGTGAACGGCAATGAACTTCTCATGGTCGACCGACGTCAGATCAGTGAAGGGTTTTTGGAGGTCTTAGGGTCATGTCTCCGCTGTTGCTGGTCTGCATCGCACTAGCCGCGCCCTTCGCCGGGATCGGATTCCTGCACGTGCAGGACCGCCTGGAGCGCTGGGACTACGAGCGGCACGCCGACGACTGATTCGCCCATAGCAAAGGACCATTCTCGGTAGATCCGCATGGTTGCGGCCGCGGTGTACGCGATTGTGCTGATGTTTTCCCCGCGCGGCGCCCGCATGCTGGCTAACATGATCAGGATTGATCCGCCGGCGGACATGCCGCTGCTGAATTGGAGCGAGCAGAGCGTGAGCGAGCTGCCCACTGGAACGGTGACGCTGCTGCTCGCCGACGTCGAAGGCTCGACGCGGCTGTGGGAAACCCAATCCGACACCATGACGACCGCGCTCGAGCAGCTCAACCGGACGGTCAACGAGCTGGTGGCCAGCTACGGCGGCGTGCGGCCGGTCGAACAGGGCGAGGGCGACAGTTTCGTGCTGGCGTTCGCGCGGGCCAGCGACGCGGTCGCCTGCGCGCTGCAGATTCAGCTAACGGTGCAGCCGCCGATCCGGATCCGCCTGGGGCTGCACACCGGTGAGATTCAGCTGCGCGACGCCGGTAACTACGCGGGAAGCACCATCAACCGGACCGCACGCCTGCGCGACCTCGCCCACGGCGGCCAGACCGTGCTGTCCGGCGCGACCGAACCGTTGGTGATCGACCGGTTGCCCGCCGATGCGTGGCTGACGGACCTGGGCGAGCACGCACTGCGGGATATACCCCGACCGGAACGGGTCTTCCAACTCAGCCACCCCGGTTTGCGCAATGACTTCCCGCCGCTGCGCACAGCGAATGACGTTGTGGGAAAACGCCTTCCGAGCCAGTTGACCAGCTTCGTCGGCCGCGGCGCCCAAATCGACGACATCGCACAGATTTTGAAGGAAAACCGGTTGGTGACCCTGACCGGGGCGGGCGGCGTCGGCAAGACCCGGTTGGCGGTGCAGGTCGCCGACCAGATCGGCGCTGGGTTCTCCGGCGGGGCGTGGTTCATCGACCTTGCCCCGGTGACCAATCCGTTGGTGGTCCCCGTCACCGTGGCACGCACGTTGGGTCTTCCCGACCAGCCGGGCCGCTCCACGATGGAGACCCTGTCCCGCTACGTCGCCAACCGAAAGATGTTGCTGATTCTGGACAATTGCGAGCACCTGCTGGACGCCAGCGCGGCGCTGGTGGTGGCGTTGCTTGAGGCGGGACCCGAGGTCACCGTGCTGGCGACCAGCCGCGAGCCGATCGGCATCGTGGGCGAGCTGACCTGGCGGGTGCCGTCGCTGTCGGTGGAAGGTGAGGCCGTCGAACTGTTCGTCGACCGCGCCCGCCGTACCCGTCCGGATTTCGTTCTCACCGAGGCTAATTCGTCGGCGATTGCCGAGATCTGCCGTCGCCTCGACGGGATGCCGCTGGCGATAGAGCTCGCCGCGGCCCGGACCCGCACACTGTCGCTGAGCCAGATCGTCGACGGCTTGCATCACAACTTTCGCCTGCTCGCCGGAGGTGCGCGCACCGCGGTTCGCCGTCAGCAGACGCTGCGCGCGTCCATCGACTGGTCGCACGCCATGCTCACCGAACCGGAACGCGTCCTGTTCCGCCGGCTGGCGGTGTTCATGGGCGGTTTCGACCTGGACGCCGCGCACGCCGTGGGCGCCGACACCGACGCCGAGCACTTCCAGCTGATCGATCTGCTCGGGCTGCTCGTCGACAAGTCGCTGGTCGTGACCGACGAAATCGACGGCATCATGCGCTACCGCCTGCTGGAGACCGTCCGCCAGTACGGTCTGGAGAAACTTGCCGAGTCGGGCGAGGCCGAGGTGGTGCGGACCCGGCACCGCGACCACTACACCGCCACCGCGGTGACGCTGGAATCGCAGATTCGCGGCGACGGAACGCCATTGGTGCCGTGGGCCGAACTCGAAATGGACAACCTGCGGGCGGCACACGCGTGGAGTTGCGACGCGGGCGAATTCGGGCTCGCGCTGCAGGTCGTCTCGTCGCTGCAGCGAGTTTGGGTGACGCGCGGGCGATTTCGGGAGGGTGTGGCCGGGTTCGACGCGGTCTTCACCGACGAGCGTTATAGCGATGACGCTGTCGCCCCGGAGATCTGGGTACGCGCGGTGGCCGATGCCAACCTGCTGGCGGTCTGGCACTCCGTCCCGACCAGCCCGCAGCGGGCAGAGGAAGCGTTGGCCGCTGCCCGTCAACTGGGCGACCACGCACTGTTGGTGAGCATCCTACTGGCCTGCGCCGTACTGGCGATGAACGAAGCCGCGCTGGCGGAGCCGTATTTCGCCGAGGCGGCCGAGCTGGCCCGCGCCGCGGGTGACGACGCCGCGCTTTACCACGTGCGTTGCTATCAATGCTTCGTCGGCAACGTCAGCGGTGATCCCGTCGCTTCGCAGGCCGCCGGCGAGGAAGGGCGTGCCCTCGCGGACCAGTTGGGCGACAGCTTCATGTCGCGCTACGGCCGGGTGTTTCTCACCGGCGCGCTAGCGATGCAGGGCAAGTTCGCCCAGGCGCTACGGGTATCGCGTGCGCTGGTCGAAGAAGCCCGGGCCGCACAGGATCTCGCGATGGAAACATTCGGCCTCATGACGCTGGCACAGGCGCTGACGTTCACTGGCGATGCCGCCGCGGGCCGCGCCGCGGCGCAAGTAGCCTTGGACAACGGTGCTGCCATGGGCGGTTTCCATGAGGACACCGCGTACGTGGCGCTGGCCAACGCCGAGTTGGCAAGCGGCGACGTCGCGGCGGCCAGGGATGCGTGTGAGGCGGCCTGGCAGTCGACCTCTCCGCTCAAGGAGCTGTTTGTGCGCAGCCTGGCGCCCATGACCGATGCGGCCTTGGGCTGTGGTGACCTCGTGGCCGCTCGCCGCTGGGCCGACGATGCCGTCGCCGTGGTTCCGGGAAGTCATCGGGTGATGGTGCTGACCGCGCGGGCGGCAGTCGCGGTCGCGCAAGGCGAACCGCAGCAGGCCGAACGCGATCTGTACGAGGCTTTGGAAACCGCCGAACGCACCGGCGGCTACCTGCAGCTGCCCGGCGCCCTCGAACGCCTCGCCGCCCTGGCCGCCGACACCAGCCCGGAGCACGCCGCCCGGCTGTTCGGTGCGGCCGAGGGCATCCGCCGCCGCCATGGCGAGGTACGGTTCCAGGTGTTTCAGGCCGCCTACGACGACTCGGTGACGCAAGCACGAGAAACACTGGGCGACAGCGCATTTGAATCGGCATGGTCCGAAGGCATGGCGCTATCCACCCAGGAGGCCATTAGCTACGCGCGGCGCGGCCGCGGTGCACGCGGACGCCCGGCCAGCGGATGGGAGTCCCTGACTCCCACCGAGCGCGACGTCATCCGGCTCGTCAGCCAAGGACTGCCCAACAAAGACGTCGCGGCGCGGCTGTTCATCTCCCCGCGCACCGTCCAGACCCATCTGACGCACGTGTACGCCAAACTCGCGGTGTCCTCGCGGGTTCAGCTGGCCCGGGAAGCCGCCCGCCACGCCTGAGTCAGGTCGACAGCTGGGTGCGAATCAGTGGAACGATCTTGTCCGCCATGTACTGGTGCCCCGCGTCGTTCGGATGCACGCCGTCCGCACCGATCAGGTCGGGCCGGCCGACGAACCAGTGTTCGGCGATCGGGTCGATGAAGGTTGCCCCCGCCGCCCCGGCCGCGCCGCCGAGAATGTCGCGGATCACAAACATCGAAGGCGGCACGTCGGCGGTCGGCCACGGCGGTCCGATCACCAGCAGCCGCGCCGCCGGCGCCAGCCGGCGCGCCAGATCCAAAGCGGCGTGGGTTTTTTCGGTCAGGTACCCGGGATCGACCCCTTGGTCGTTGCGGGACCCGAAGAACACCACCAGCGCGTCGTCGGGCTGCACCGCCTTGGGCGTCAGATCCTCGAAGATGCTGCCGTGGTCGCCGGGTGTGCCATAACCGGCCCTGCCTTCCGCCGCCACGCTGCCCGAGATCCGCGAACCGCGTGACCCGAGCACCTGGAAGGCGCGCGACGTCCAGGATCTGGAACCCAGACCGCCCTCATCGGTTCCGGTGGTATACGAGTCCCCCACCACCGCCACATGATTCAGCCGGAAGTCGAGCGTCAGTGTCTCGTAGGTGCGCACCTGCACCGGGTATGCGATGCCTACGCCCGCCAGAAAACTCAACCCAATGAGAAAGGTGGCCAGACGACTCACTCTCACCTCCACTGTCAACGGCATCGTCGGGTGCCGCCGCGTCCTCATCAAGTATTCCCCGTGAGTCGCGGCCGGCCGCTGAGGCGGCCATCACACCGCGCGGGCCGAAACCGCTTCCAGCGGACGGTCGATCGGATGCAGCTTACTGTTTGGCTCGCCGGGATCGCTTCTCGCGTTGACGGCCCTGACATCGACCATCTTGCGCATCCAGCGGCGGGCGGGCTCTTCGACGCCGTGATACAGCAGCACCGAGGCGCCCAGGGCGATCGCGAGCAGGCCGATGATGTTCCACTTCCACGGGTTATCCAAAGTCGGCAGCTCGAATTGCTCCACGGCCCATCCCCAGGAGGTGTGCACCAGCTCGTGCACCATGTACAGGCAGAACGAGATCTTGCCGCCGTACACCATCACTCGGGTCGACAGCACCCGCGGCAGGCTGCCCAGCCCCACGGCCAGCGAAATCACCAGCGGAACGAACAACACGTCGACGACGCCACCGCTGTCGTTCTCCACGACTCCCGATATCGGGTGCGCGCCAAACCAATACAGCACGCCCACCATGGCGGCCAGCAGCAGCAGGGACACGTATCCGGCGACGCGGCGGCCGCGATCGGTCAGGCGCAGCCTGCGCACCGCGGCGCAGGCCAGCGCGCCGGCGGTGAACTGGGTGACGATTCGGGGCAGCCAGCTCCACGGGGTGTAGAAGTGGCCACTGGCGAGCAACATCAGCACCGGCGGCAGCGACGCCGCGAAGGCCAGGACCATCAAGCTGCGCGCCCTGGTCGCCTGTTTCATCCGCAACAGGACCAGCACCATGACGGCGAAGAGCACGTAAGCCAGCCATTCCGCGCTGATCGACCAGGCCGGCCCATCCCAACTCGAGTCGTCGAAGAACGGCACAAACCACAACTGCACCAACAGGATTTGGCGCACGTAGCTAATCGCCGTGAGCGACGCCGCGTCCGGCGACGGCACATGACCGACGTGCAGGGTGAAGATCACCCACAGGGCGGCCAGATGCAGGGTGACCAGATACACCGGCCATACCCGGGCCAGCCGCAGCCACAGGAAATGCAGGGTCGCGCGGGTCGACCAGGACCGGCCCATGCGGTCGAGATAGTTGTAGGTCAGCACGAACCCGCTGAGGATGAAGAACAGGTCGACACCCTGGGCGCCGCAGTTGAGCACCGGCGCAAGGGCGTCGCGGAAATCGGGCGAGACGTCGCCGAGCATCGGCCGGAAGTGGAACAGCACCACCCAGAGCGCGGCGACAATGCGGAGCCCCGTCAGGGCCGTGATCTCGCCCCTGATCTCTCCGCCCCGCACGCTGCTCTTCCCGTCCGAATCGTGGCCGTTCCGTTTCGCGCTACTTCGGCCGAGCGGGAAATCTCGCCTTTTCACAAGCCCCCCGACTAGAACCGGCAGCCTTGGCAGCCTAGCAGCGCAATCGTCGGCTCGGGTGGACGGTTGTGGTGTGGCAAACCGGGTTCCGGGGTAATCCATGGGCCCGATGACCCGCTGGGCGTTTGCTCAGCCCTCGGCCGCAATGGGGCCGCATTCGCTTCTTAGCAAAGCGTTAGACACGGCTTCCGATCCCCTTAGGCTTGCGGCCTAACGTTTGAATCACACTTTGGTGAGCGTGGCGGCGCCCTCCGAAGACCGCGCGAGCGCCACGGAGAGTGAGGGGTCTGCATGACGATCGCAGGCAACCAGACCGGCCACGACAACTGCGTATTTGACTGCGACGGCGCACAAGTCCGGGCGCACTACCGCCACCTGGCGACCGTGGTGCACATTCGCGGCGAAATCGACGACGAAAATGTCGACCGCCTCAGTGACCACATCGCGCGGTTCACGCTCGGAGAAAACCCCGTGGTGCTCGACGTGGCGGACGTCAGTGAATTTGCTGAGGCCGGCATCTCGCTGCTGTACGCGTTTGACGCCGATTGTCGCGCCGCCGGGGTGGACTGGACCCTCGTCGCCAGCTCAGCGGTGACCCAGGCGCTAGATGACACCGGTCATGACGCCAGCTTCCCGATCATGCGCTCGGTTCACGAGGCGCTGCAGGATCGGGCCGACGCCATCGTGCTGCGCCGCCGGATGGCGTTGCCGCTGGTCAGGAAGACGCCTTAGCGCGCGAGCGCAACCGGCGCAGCCTGGCACCTCCGACGACCGCCAGCACCCCGGCTGTGGTCAACAGCACCAGCGTGAGCAGCAGCAGCTGCGGGTCATAGATCACCGACGTGGTGGAGGGTTGACCGTCCGCGATCGGCGCCACCGACACGGTGTGATGCGAGTGCCACCAGGACAGCCCCGAGCAGACGAACGCGGCGCCGGCCAGGCCGAGCTCGAGGATCGCGCGATAGCGGGCGTTCATTGCGCCGCCCCGGTGTCGTCGTCCCACTCCCGGTCGACGGCATCGGAGCGGGTCGGCTCCACCCGCTCCTGCACCAGTGGGGTCAGCGCGGCCCGCAGCTGACGATGCCGACGCGCCCAGGCCTGGGCGGTGCGGTCATTGGTGAGCTTGAGGCCGATGCCGACGCGTCCGCGCGGCACCCCGACCAGTTCGCCCAGGGCCCGGGCCGACTGCCAGCGCGCCAGGTCCTTCCCGGAGGCCTCGTGATTTTCGGGCTCGGGATACACCTTGACGATCTCGCGCACCAGAATCGTTTCGGTGCCCTGGCGCAGCGCGTCCTCGGTGAGCTCGACCGAGACGTGGATCCGGGCGGCCTTCACCTGTATCCCCAGGAACGCCGACACGAGCACCAGGAAGATCGCGGGGACCACCAGCGACACGGGGGCACCGCTCCAGATTTCGATCAGGATCATCGCCACCGCCGCGAGCGGGCCGCACGCCAACCACCACCAGCTCGCACCGGGTTCGTAGAACAACGGCTTGGGTGCGGTGTCGCCGCCGGTCGTCATCGCAAGCCCCATCTCACGAAAGCCACCCTGCCGCATCGGCGGCCCAATAGGTGAGAACGATATCGGCCCCGGCGCGCCGGATGCTGGTCAGCGACTCCAGCGCCGCGGCGCGCTCGTCGATCCAATTGTTCGCGGCGGCAGCACAAATCATCGCGTACTCCCCCGACACCTGATAGGCGGCGACGGGAACGGGCGAGACGTCCGCCGCGGCCGCGACCACGTCGAGATAACTCATCGCCGGTTTGATCATCACGATGTCGGCACCCTCGTCGAGATCGAGCGCGATCTCGCGCAGCGCCTCGCGGGCGTTGCCCGCCTCCTGCTGATAGGTGCGCCGGTCGCCAGACAGACTCGAGCTGACCGCCTCACGAAACGGGCCGTAGAACACGGAGGCGAATTTGGCGGCGTAGGCCAGGATCGCCACGTCGGTGAAGCCCGCGGCGTCCAACCCGTCGCGGATCGCGCCCACCTGTCCATCCATCATGCCGCTCGGTCCCACCACCTGAGCGCCCGATTCGGCTTGCGCCACAGCGAGTTCCACGTACCGGGCCACGGTGGCGTCGTTGTCGACCCGGCCCCGGCCGTCCAGGACGCCGCAGTGGCCGTGGTCGGTGAACTCATCCAAACAGGTGTCGGCCATCAGCACGGTGGCCTCGCCGAGGTCCTTGGCCAGGTCTCGCAGCGCAACGTTGAGGATCCCGTCGGCGTCGGTCCCGGCCGAACCGATCGAATCCTTGTCCTCGTCGCGGGGCACGCCGAACAGCATCAACCCGCCCACCCCGGCGGCGACCGCGCTGGCGGCCGCGCTGCGCAACGAATCACGGGTGTGCTGCACCACGCCCGGCATGGACGTGATCGGCCGGGGTTCGTCGATGCCGTCGGCGACGAACATCGGCAGCACCAAATGCCTTGGCTCCAAGGAGGTTTGCGCCACCAGACGGCGCAATGCCGGGGTGGTGCGAAGCCGACGCGGGCGCTGCCGCGGGTAGGCACTCATGCTCGTTGAGTGGCGACCCGCTGCGCGCGCTCCAGCGCGCTTGCGATCGCCACTAGCGCCTGCGGCTCTTTTTGCGCGGCGGCGGCAGCGCACCCTCGGCGCGCAACCGCGCGGCGTGTTCGGCCAGCGCGTCGACCAGCGGACCAACCGCGGCGGTCTCGGGCTGGACATCCACCCGCAGGCCGAATTCGGCCGCGGTCTCTGCGGTTTTGGGGCCGATGCAGGCGATGATCGTCCGGGCGTGCGGCTTGCCGGCGATGCCGACCAGGTTGCGCACCGTGGAGCTGGACGTGAAGCACACGGCGTCGAAGCCACCGGTCTTGATCATCTCTCGCGTCTCCGCCGGTGGCGGGGCGGCCCGCACCGTCCGGTAGGCGGTGACATCCTCGATCTCCCAACCACGTTCGCGCAAACCCTCGGCCAGCGTCTCGGTGGCGATGTCCGCACGCGGCAGCAGGACCCGGTTGACCGGGTCGAAAATGCTGTCGTAGGGCGGGAAGTCGTCGAGCAGGCCCAGCGAGGACTGCTCACCGGCCGGCACCAGCTCCGGGCTGATCCCGAACGCGCGCACCCGGTCGGCGGTCGATTCGCCCACACACGCGATCTTCACTCCGGAGAACGCGCGCGCGTCCAGACCGAACTCGCCGAACTTCTCCCACACCGCGCGCACCGCGTTGGTGGAGGTGAACACCACCCACTGGAAGCGGCCGTCGACCAATCCCTTGACGGCCCTTTCCATCTGAGCGGGGCTGCGCGGCGGCTCGACGGCAATGGTCGGCACCTCGATGGGCAGCGCGCCGTAGGACGTCAGGCGTTCGCTCATCTCGCCGGCCTGGTCCTTGGTGCGCGGCACCAGCACGGTCCAGCCGTACAGCGCGCGGCTCTCCCACCAGTTCAGCTTCGCCCGGCTGGCCACCGTCTTGCCGATGGTCACCACCAGCGGTCCGGTCAGCGGACCGGCGGGGTCGGTGCCGCCCAGCACCGCCGAGTCGGTCAGGCCGTGCAGCGTGGTCTCGATCGAACGCTGCTGGCAGGTGGTGCCGTGCGCGGTCACCACGCACGGGGTGTTCTCGGCGAGCTCGTGCTCGATCAGGGTGCGTGCCGCATCGGCCAGATGCGACGACGTGGCCTGCAGGATCAGCGGACCGGGCGCGGCGGCCAGCGCCTCCCAATCCACTTGTGGGTCGCGCACGTCGGCCACGGTGTGCGAAGAGCCCAGCGGCAGCCCCGCATACGTCGGCACGGCATCGCTGGGGGCCAGCCCCGGCACGATCTCGATGTGCAGGTGGCTGCGCGCGACGGCGTTCACCTCGGTGATGACCGCGTCGACCGTCAGCGGGTCGCCGGCCACCAGGCGCACCACGTCCACGCCCGTGCGGGCCTCGGTGGTCAGCGTCTTGGCCACCTCGGCGGGATCACCCAGGGCCGGGCGGATGTCGGGACCACCGGAGATCACCGCCGGCTGCATCTTGGTCGGCTCGGATCCGCCGTCGCCGGTGGAGGCGGCCGGCTCCGCCGGAGCCGGGCCGGAAACCGGCGGCAGGTCTTTGCCGATCAGGGCCAGCACCGGCTCAGGCACGTCGGGGTCGGTGAACACCAGGGCGGCGTTCGCCAGCACCGTGGCGGCCCGGGTCGTCAGCAATCCCGGGTCACCCGGGCCGGATCCCACGTACGTGATGCGGCCGGGTGTCGGCTTACGCCCTCGCGTCGTCATTGTCGCTCCCACGTAACTCGCTTCTAATTTCCTCGCGTCGGGTCTTGCCGCGCGCCGCTCATCAGCTCTCGGGCGCCCAGCTCGAACAGCTCCGCGGCCACCGAGAGCCCAAGCTCTCGTGCCCGACCGGGACTGCCGATACCGGACGCGCGGATCACATCAGACCCGTCCAGCGCCGCCACGCAACCGCGCAGCGACAGCTCTTCGAAGATCCGGCCTTCCTCATCGATGGACTCGACCACTTCGGCGATCGCGCCCACCGGTGCGGAGCAACCGGCCTCCAGTTCGGCCAGCAGGGTTCGCTCCGCAGTGACCGACGCCCTCGTGTCGGCGTCGTCCAGTTCCGCCAGCACCGCCGCTAACCGGCTATCGCCGGCACGGCATTCGACGGCGAGCGCGCCCTGAGCCGGTGCTGGCAACATCTGCACCGGCTCTAGCGTCTCGGTGACGTCGTCGAGGCGACCGATCCGGGCCAGT
>NZ_LZMG01000228.1:0-24567 GCF_001673615.1 Mycobacterium sp. 1245499.0 | reverse complement strand
GCCGGTCTGGCGTCGGGCGCACACATGACCCTGATCCCCGAGCAGCCCTTCGACGTCGAAGAGGTCTGCCGGCTGGTGAAAAGGCGCTTCCAGCGCGGAGATTCGCACTTCATCTGCGTGGTCGCCGAGGGCGCCAAGCCCATTCCCGGTTCGATTGCGTTGCGAGAAGGCGGGATTGACGAATTCGGCCACGAGAAGTTCACCGGCGTGGCCGCCCAGCTCGGCGCCGAGGTGGAGAAGCGGATCAACAAGGACGTCCGGGTGACCGTGCTCGGTCACGTCCAGCGGGGCGGTACCCCGACCGCCTACGACCGGGTGTTGGCCACCCGGTTCGGGGTGAACGCGGCCGACGCCGCGCACGCCGGGGAATACGGCCAGATGGTGTCGCTACGCGGGCAGGATATCGGCCGCGTTCCGTTGGCCGACGCGGTGCGTCAGCTCAAGCTGGTCCCCGACAGCCGCTACGACGACGCCGCCGCGTTCTTCGGTTAGACGCGCCCACAGGGCGAACATTCGGTGGACCGCAGAGAACCGCGGCCTGAATTAGCCCGCTAACGATCCAGGTGGTTTGCGATCGCCACCTTTTCGTGGTTTCCGGACCGGCCGTGAGGGGTTATACCGGGAGTATGAGCCACCGCGGTGCGATTCGCGGAGTCGTTCAGCAATCCGCGGCAGCGGGGGGACCACCGGTTCCGCCGAACCATAAGCCGGGCCCGCCCGGCCGCCGCGCCGGCGCCGACCCCGCGGCGGCCACCGTGCCGCAGGCCCGCGGACCGCATCGACACCCGGGCGGACCGCCACCGCCGCCACCACCGCGCCGGCCGGCCCGGCCGGCGGCGGCGCGCCCCGAGCCGATGCTGGGGGCGACGGCGCTGGACCGCTTCGACACGCAAGACACCGCCGCCAATCGGTTCGACTGGCGGCAGCTGCTGCACCGCGTGACCGGCATCGAGCTTGGCCCGGGCAAGAACACGGCGTACGAGAACGAGCTGCGGCGGCGCATCCGCGCAACCGTCGGCGGTGCCTTCCCGATCGCCGTGCTCAACCTCAAGGGCGGGGTCGGTAAGACCACGGTGGTGGAGGCGCTGGGGTCGACGTTCGCGGCGGTACGCGACGACCGGGTGCTCGCCCTCGACATCGACGCCGGCGACCTGTCGGAACGCCACGGCCGCCGCAACCCGCACAGCCTGGCCGACTTGTTGCACGGCAACCCGGCGCCGCACTACAAGGACATTCGCGCGCTGACGTACATGAACGGCTTCGGCCTGGAAGTGCTCGGGCTGCCGGACAGCGACTGGCGCCTGGAACGGCACGACATGCTGCGGGCTTTCTCGATGCTGCGAAACCAGTATTCGGTGGTGTTGGTCGACTGTGTGAAAACACTCAATTCCGCTGTGATGGACGCTGTTCTGCCGGAATCGCGTGCCCTGGTGGTGGTGACCAGTCCCGCCATCGATGCGATACGCAAAACTCGGGCGACGCTGGATTGGTTGTGCCACAACGGCTATCAATCCCTGATCCAGTGGACGGTGCTGGCCGTCAACCATGTCGAGCCGGCCAAGGTCGACGCCGTGGCCGTCACCGAACTCGACCGGCTGTCCGCCCGCGTCGGGGCCACGGTGGTGCTGCCGTTCGATCGGCACGTCCACGAGGGACGAAAGATCGCGCTGGACCGATTGAGCAAGGAGAGCCGGCGCAGCTATCTCGAGCTGGCTGCCGCGCTGGCCGAGATGTTCCCCGGCAGGGGAGGGGAGCGCGCTCGCGATCACCACTAGGTTGGTCGGGGGTGACCCGCTTCGCCCGGCTCCGCCGCGCTCGCGATCACCACTAGGTTGGTCGGTGGTGACCCGCTTCGCCCGGCTCCGCCGCGCTCGCGATCACCACTAGGATCGAGCGCATGAGTGTTGCCGCCAGCGCCGATCTGATGGACTTCGACGACGTCATCGCGCGTTTCGATCCGGTACTCGGCCTCGAGGTGCATGTGGAGCTGTCCACCGTCACCAAGATGTTCTGCGGATGCACCACCGCGTTCGGCGCCGAACCCAACACCCAGGTGTGCCCGGTGTGCCTGGGCCTGCCCGGCTCGCTGCCCGTGCTCAACCAGGCCGCGGTCGAGTCGGCCATTCGCATCGGGCTGGCGCTGAACTGCGAGATCGTCCCGTGGTGCCGCTTCGCCCGGAAGAACTACTTCTACCCGGACCAGCCCAAGAACTACCAGATTTCGCAATACGACGAGCCGATCGCCATCAACGGCTACCTGGAGGCGCCGCTGGAGGACGGCACCACCTGGCGGGTCGAGATCGAGCGCGCACACATGGAGGAAGACACCGGCAAGCTCACCCACATCGGCAGTGAGACGGGCCGCATCCACGGCGCGACCACGTCGCTGATCGACTACAACCGCGCCGGCGTGCCGCTGATCGAAATCGTCACCAAGCCCATCGAGGGCGCCGGAGCCCGGGCGCCGCAGATCGCCCGCGCCTATGTGACGGCGTTGCGAGACCTGTTGCGCGCCTTAGGCGTATCCGACGTCCGCATGGACCAGGGCTCCATGCGATGTGACTCCAATGTGTCGCTCAAACCCACCGGTGCGAGCGAGTTCGGCACCCGGACCGAGACCAAGAACGTCAACTCGCTCAAGAGCGTCGAGGTGG
Organism: Mycobacterium sp. 1245499.0; assembly: GCF_001673615.1. Lineage (NCBI taxonomy): Bacteria > Bacillati > Actinomycetota > Actinomycetes > Mycobacteriales > Mycobacteriaceae > Mycobacterium > Mycobacterium sp. 1245499.0. Next base: position 21,913 of record NZ_LZMG01000228.1, on the reverse strand, counting down.
CGGTGCGCTACGAAATGCAGCGCCAGGCCGCGGTTCTGGCCTCGGGTGGTCGAATCATCCAGGAAACCCGGCACTTTCACGAGACCGGTGGCTACACGAGCCCGGGCCGCACCAAAGAAACGGCCGAGGACTACCGGTATTTCCCCGAGCCGGACCTCGAGCCCGTCGCGCCCAGCCGCGAACTGGTCGAGCGGCTGCGCGCGTCCATCCCCGAGCTGCCGTGGTTGAGCCGCAAGCGCATTCAGGACGAGTGGGGCATCTCCGACGAGGTGATGCGCGACCTGGTCAACGCCGGGGCGATCGAATTGGTCACCGCGACCATCGCGCACGGCGCCTCCAGCGAACAGGCCCGCGCCTGGTGGGGAAACTTCTTGATGCAGAAGGCCAACGAGGCCAACGTGGCGCTGGACGAGCTGGCCATCACGCCGGCCCAGGTCGCCGCCGTCGTGGCGCTGGTGGACGAGGGCAAGCTGTCCACCAAGCTGGCCCGCCAGGTCGTCGAGGGCGTGCTGGCCGGGGAGGGCGAGCCCGACGAGGTGATCACCGCGCGCGGTCTGGCCCTGGTGCGTGACGACTCGGTGACCCAGGCCGCCGTCGACGAGGCGTTGGCCGCCAATCCCGATGTGGCAGAAAAGATTCGCGGCGGCAAGGTGGCCGCGGCCGGCGCGATCGTCGGCGCGGTGATGAAGGCCACCCGCGGCCAGGCCGACGCCGCGCGGGTACGCGAATTGGTGTTGGCCGCCTGCGGCCAGGGCTGACCCGGCCCAGCTGCGCGTCGAGCGTGTGATCCACGGCGCGACACGCCGATACGCCGTCGTAAACTGCACACTCGGCGGATCGAGAACCGGCCTAGCTCTTGTCGTCGCTGTTGCGCGGGAAACCGCCGCCCTGGGGGAAGAGCGGGAACACCACGTCGTCCAGCTTCTCGGCATCTCCGGCCGTCTTGTTGACCGTTGCGCCCCAGACGTTTCCATCCGGCGACATGCGCAGCGCCCAGGCGTGGGCGTGGGTGTCCTTGCGGACGACGTCGGGTTCACCGGTGACCGCGCCGGTGGCCGGCGCCAGCCGGACCGCGACCGTCAGCTTGGTGTTGATCAAGTTGACCAGCACGGTCCCGTCCATCGCGGCGCAGCCTGCCACGCCGGGTTTGTCCGGCCAGGTCCACACCGTGGACACATCGGACGTTTTGGTGATGCGCTGCAACCGATCTGCCGTCGGGGTGCGGTCGGCGACGTACAGCGAGCCGTCAACCGGGTCGGTGCACAGGCCGCCGCCGGCACCCACGCCGGACAGCGCCGTCGTCGGCGGCGCCTGGCCCACGGTGGTCGGCTGCTCGATCCGCAGCACCTTGCCGGCCAGCGACTTGGGGTCGGCGGCCAGCGCCGGATTGCCCGCGTCACCGGTCATCACGACCAGCGTGGTGGGGCTGGTGAAGATCAACGCCCCGGTGTTTCCGGTGGCGCCCTTGGGGATCCCGGTCAGGATGTCCTTGGGGATGTCGCCGTCGGCCACGCGGATCACCCGGTTGTCGGTGGGCGTGCTGATGTAGGCGTACATCAGGCGGTCCTGGGTGTAGGTGGGCGACATCACGATGTCCATCAAACCGCCGTCGCCGGACGAGTCGACCGGGATCACCGTCTTCACCTTCGGTTCGGCGTTGACCGAGATCTCCTTGACCGCGCCGGTGGTGCGCTCGGCGACCAGCGCGGTTTTGCTGTCCGGGCCCATGATCAGGCCACTGGTGCTCTCCAGGCAGCCCTGCATCACGCCGGGGGCGGGGCACGCCTTGGGGAACGGCGTGGGCGGCAGCGGCGGCGGCGGGGGAGGCGTCGAGCTGGGTTGCGGCTTGAGCTCGGGCGCGGTGGTGAACGGCTGCGATTGGGCGTCGTTGAAGCGCGCGCACCCGCTTGTCACCAGCACGAGGGCGCACAGCGCGGCAAACCCGCGCCGAACCGACCGCTCCGCTCGCTCTAGTCGCATGACCGTCAGGCTACGGACACTGTCGGCGGCGCCGCCACACACGTCCCTCGTGCCCGCCGCCGAAGGCCCGATCGGAGGCCGGCCGCGCGCCACCGTCGACCATGCGCGATCTCGCGTCACGGACCGCCGAAACGGGCCCGGAAGGCGATTTCGGGTCGATCCGGCCCGGTTTGACGGGCAAACCACCGATTGCCAGGCGAAAGCGCCGCTCAAATCCCCAATTCAGGACGGAATGCCCTTACCCTGACACCCGTGACCAGTCAACCGAATGACGCACATTGGCAACGCCCCGGCGAATCCCCGGAGCCGACCCCGGGACGCCCCGCCTCGGCGCGGCTGGTCGATCCCGAAGATGACCTGACGCCGGTCGGCTATCCCGGCGACTTCAACCCGTCCACCGGGACCACCACCGTCATCCCGTATGGCGCCGCGGCCGCGGTCGCCGGCTCCGGGGCCGGGGGCTACAACCTGCTGGAACAGCAGGAGCCCCTGCCCTACGTGCAGCCGCATTCGGCGGCCCGGAACGCGGCTCCCGAGGCCGACCTCGCCGACGACGAACACCACGACCGGCTGCACGATGTCGGCCGGCGCGGAACGCAGCACCTCGGTTTGCTGCTGCTGCGCGTCGGGCTGGGCGTGGTGCTCGGCGCCCACGGGCTGCAGAAGCTGTTCGGCTGGTGGGGTGGCTCGGGCGTGACGGGCTTCAAGAACTCACTGTCCGATGTCGGCTACCAGCACGCGGACATCCTCGCCTACGTGAGCGCCGGCGGTGAGGTCGTGGCGGGTGTGCTGCTGGTACTGGGCTTGTTCACGCCGGTCGCCGCGGCGGGCGCGTTGGCGTTCTTGATCAACGGCCTGCTGGCCAGCGTCTCGGTGCGGCCGCATACCCGCAACTTCTCGTTCTTCCTGCCCGAGGGCCACGAATACCAGATCACCCTGATCGTGCTGGCCGTCGCGGTCGTGCTGTGCGGACCCGGCCGGTATGGCCTGGACGCGCGCCGCGGTTGGGCGCATCGGCCCTTCATCGGCTCCTTTGTCGCGCTGCTGGCCGGCATCGCCGCCGGTGTCGGGGTGTGGGTGGCGCTCAACGGCGTGAATCCGATCGGCTGACCAGCCACTGTCACTGGTAGGGGTTGGGGACCCGCCCGGCGCTGGCCTGCGTCAGCTGCGGCAGCGTGGAGAACGTGACCGCGGGCAACCGCAGCTCTTCGCCGCTCTTGAGGCGCGCGCGACCCCACGAACCGCGGTGGAAACGCAGCCCGTCGATCTCCTCCCAGGGCACCTGCCGGCTGCCCAGCAGCGTCCGGACGGTCACGCCCCGGTCGTCGGCGACGGTGCGTAGCCGGATGATCAACGCCGACAGCAGTATCGGCAGGATCAGCAGCGGCAACGACGGCGCCCAGAGCATCACCGGTATCAGCAACCCCAGCGTCAAGAACCCGACGGCCAGATGCGCGATCGGCGACACCTTGATCACGACGGGCGCCTGGGACGGGGTTTGGGGAGACGAGCCGCTAGCCACCCCACCATCATTTCACCCCGCGCGCGGGACCGGTTCCGGCCGCACTCACCCGGCGTAACGGCGGTCAACCCGCCTGGTGAGCGGGCACGGATTTGACTGCTGAGCTGTGCGAAGGCTACCGTCGGACGCTATGGATACCGCCGGAAAGCCCGGGATGCTCGTAGTAATTAGTCGGCGCGTTGGCGGCTGACTTGCGTTTGAGCATGTGAAGCAATCCAGCACCAACGCGCAACCCTCGTGCAGCAGATGAGCTGTCGGGGGTTTTTTGTTGCCCCAGCGAGATTCCCGGAAATGAATAAGGACGAAAACGACAGTGAGCGCTCCCATCAGGCAGCACCCCGCCGCGACACCGGACGCTGCCGACATCGCCACGGACGCGGCCAAGCCCGCCGCGAAGTCTGCGGCCGGTAAGCCGAAACGCATTGGGCCCGAACAACTTACCGGCGCCCAATCGGTGATTCGTTCGCTGGAGGAACTCGGCGTAGAGGTCATCTTCGGCATTCCCGGCGGCGCGGTGCTGCCCGTCTATGACCCGCTGTTCGACTCGCAGAAGCTGCGCCACGTGCTGGTCCGTCACGAGCAGGGCGCCGGCCACGCCGCCAGCGGCTACGCCCACGCCACCGGCAAGGTCGGTGTCTGCATGGCGACCTCGGGCCCCGGCGCGACCAACCTGGTGACCCCGCTGGCCGACGCCCAGATGGACTCGATTCCCGTGGTGGCCGTGACCGGCCAGGTCGGACGCTCGCTGATCGGCACCGACGCCTTCCAGGAAGCCGACATCTCGGGCATCACGATGCCGATCACCAAGCACAACTTCCTGGTCCGCTCGGGTAACGAGATCCCGCAGGTGCTGGCCGAGGCGTTCCACATCGCCTCCTCGGGGCGTCCCGGAGCGGTGCTGGTCGACATCCCCAAGGACGTGCTGCAGGGCCAGTGCACGTTCAGCTGGCCGCCCCGCCTGGACTTGCCCGGCTACAAGCCGAACACCAAACCGCACAGCCGGCAGATCCGGGAGGCCGCCAAACTGATCGCGGCCTCCCGCAAGCCGGTGCTCTACGTCGGCGGCGGGGTCATCCGCGGTGACGCGACCGAGCAGCTGCGCGAGCTGGCCGAGCTGACCGGCATCCCCGTGGTGACCACGCTGATGGCGCGCGGCGCGTTCCCCGACAGCCACAAGCAGCACATGGGCATGCCCGGCATGCACGGCACGGTCGCCGCGGTGGCCGCCCTGCAGCGCAGCGACCTGCTGATCGCGCTGGGGACCCGCTTCGATGACCGGGTGACCGGGAAGCTGGACACCTTCGCCCCGGAAGCCAAGGTCATTCACGCCGACATCGACCCCGCCGAGATCGGCAAGAACCGCCACGCCGACGTGCCGATCGTGGGCGACGTTAAGGCCGTCATCATCGAGCTGCTCGAGTTGCTGCGCCACGACGGGATCCCCGGCAAGCTCGATATGACCGAATGGTGGGCCTACCTCAACGAGGTCCAGTCCACCTATCCGCTGAGCTACGGGCCGCAGAGTGACGGCAGCCTCGGCCCGGAATACGTCATCGAAAAGCTCGGCCAGATCGCCGGTCCCGACGCCCTGTACGTCGCCGGCGTGGGCCAGCACCAGATGTGGGCGGCCCAGTTCATCTCCTACGAGAAGCCGCGCACCTGGCTGAACTCGGGCGGGTTGGGCACCATGGGTTTCGCCATCCCGGCGGCCATGGGGGCCAAGATGGCGCGCCCCGAGGCCGAGGTGTGGGCCATCGACGGCGACGGCTGTTTCCAGATGACCAACCAGGAGCTGGCCACCTGCGCGATCGAAGGCGTGCCGATCAAGGTGGCGCTGATCAATAACGGCAACCTGGGCATGGTGCGCCAGTGGCAGACGCTGTTCTACGAGGAGCGCTACTCGCAGACCGATCTGGCGACGCATTCGCATCGGATCCCGGACTTCGTGAAGCTGGCCGAGGCGCTGGGTTGCGTCGGATTGCGTTGCGAGCGTGAGGACGACGTGGAAGAGGTGATTAACCAGGCGCGTGCGATCAACGACCGCCCGGTGGTGATCGACTTCATCGTCGGCGCCGACGCGCAGGTGTGGCCGATGGTGGCCGCCGGTACCAGCAACGACGAGATCCAGGCGGCCCGCGGCATCCGTCCGCTCTTCGACGACGAGAGCGAAGGGCACGCCTGATGCAAACGCATACCCTCTCGGTGCTGGTCGAGGACAAACCCGGTGTGCTCGCCCGCGTGGCGGCGCTGTTCAGCCGGCGCGGCTTCAACATCGAATCGCTGGCGGTCGGTGCCACCGAGCAAAAGGACATGTCGCGGATGACGATCGTGGTCTCCGCCGAGGAGACCCCGCTCGAGCAGATCACCAAGCAGCTCAACAAGCTGATCAACGTCATCAAGATCGTCGAGCTCGATGACGACAACTCGGTGTCGCGGGAATTGGCGTTGATCAAGGTCCGCGCCGACGCGGGCACCCGCAGTCAGGTCATCGAGGCGGTGAACCTGTTCCGCGCCAAGGTGATCGACGTTTCCACCGAGGCGTTGACGATCGAGGCGACGGGCGACCGCGGCAAGATCGAGGCGCTGCTGCGGATCCTGGAACCTTTCGGGATTCGCGAAATCGTCCAATCGGGAGTGGTGGCGCTGTCTCGCGGTCCACGCGGAATCGGCACGGCCAAGTAACACACAAGGAGATATTCAACAGTGGCATTAGAAATGTTCTACGACGACGATGCGGACCTGACGATCATCCAGGGTCGCAAGGTCGGTGTCATCGGATACGGCAGCCAAGGACACGCGCACTCGCTGAGCCTGCGCGACTCCGGCGTGCAGGTGAAGGTGGGCCTGAAGGAGGGGTCGAAGTCGCGGGCCAAGGTCGAAGAGCAGGGCCTGGACGTGGACACCCCCGCCGAGGTCGCCAAGTGGGCCGACGTGATCATGCTGCTGGCGCCCGACACCGCGCAGGCCGACATCTTCAAGAACGACATCGAACCCAACCTCAAGGATGGGGACGCGTTGTTCTTCGGCCACGGCCTCAACATCCACTTCGACCTGATCAAGCCGCCGGCCAACGTCACCATCGCCATGGTGGCACCGAAGGGCCCGGGGCACCTGGTGCGCCGCCAGTTCGTCGACGGCAAGGGTGTGCCCGCGCTGATCGCCGTCGACCAGGACCCGAACGGCGACGGCGAGGCGCTGGCCCTGTCCTATGCCAAGGCCATCGGCGGCACTCGCGCCGGCGTCATCAAGACCACCTTCAAGGACGAGACCGAGACGGACCTGTTCGGTGAGCAGGCCGTGTTGTGCGGTGGCACAGAGGAATTGGTGAAGACCGGTTTCGACGTGATGGTCGAGGCGGGCTACCCGCCGGAGATGGCCTACTTCGAGGTGCTGCACGAGCTCAAGCTGATCGTCGACCTGATGTACGAGGGCGGCATCGCGCGGATGAACTACTCGGTGTCCGACACCGCGGAGTTCGGCGGCTACCTGTCCGGTCCGCGCGTGATCGACGCCGGCACCAAGGAGCGGATGCGCGAGATCCTGCGCGACATCCAAAGCGGCGAGTTCACCAAGAAGTTGGTCGCCAACGTCGAGGGTGGCAACAAGCAGCTCGAGCAGTTGCGCAAGGAGAACGCCGAGCACCCCATCGAGGTCACCGGCAAGAAGCTGCGCGACCTGATGAGCTGGGTCGACCGGCCGATCACCGAGACCGCCTAGCGCTTTCGCGCTACCTGGTACCGCCGCCCGCGAAACTTAAACTACGGCGACCGTTTACGGCGTGTCGTGTGCGTGGTTTAAGTGTCGCGGAGCCGGTCGGCGATCGTCACCACCCGAATGGCCAGATGCTCGAGGGCCGTGTCGGTGACCTCACCGATGTCCTCGATGTTGTCGTGGGTGGTGACCAGGCTCGCCCCGTAGGGATTGCCGTCGACGAACTTCGACGGGTCGGTGTAGCCCGGGGGCACGATGATGCCGCCGAAATGCATCAGCGTGATGTACAGCGAGAGCAGGGTGGATTCCTGACCGCCATGCACGGTGTTCGATGACGTGAAGCCCGCGTACACCTTGTCGGCGAGTTTGCCCTGCGCCCACAGCCCGCCCAGCGAGTCGAGGAACGCGCGCAATTGCGCTGCCGGAGAGCCGAAGCGGGTCGGTGAACCGAAGATCACCGCGTCGGCCCAGACGATGTCGTCGCCGGTGGCGGCCGGAAGGTCTTTGGTGGCCTCGTAGTTGGCCGTCCAGGCCGGGTTGTGGGCGAAGGATTCGGGATCCTGCGTTTCGGCGATGTGTCTCAGGCGGACCTCGGCCCCCGCCTTCTCGGCCGCGGCGGCAACGCGCTGCGCCATCGTGGTGCCATGGCCGGTGGCCGAGTAGTAGATGATCGCGAGTTTCGTCACGGCGTCATCGTAGGCCGCAGATCCGGCATCGTGTCGATCCCGAATTCCCGGCGCAGCAACGTGCGCGCCGCGTAGTAGCCGGCCATGCCGTGCACACCGCCGCCCGGCGGGGTGGCCGCGGAACACAGATAGACCTTGGGAACCGGTGTGCGCCACGGGTTTAACCGCGGCGTGGGCCCGGCGATCGCCCGCCAGGCCGAGTTGCCGCCCACCCCGATGTCGCCGCCGACGTAGTTCGCGTTGTGCTCGCACAACCGCGCGGCCGGCACCGCGCGCGCGGCCACCACCACGTCACGGAAGCCGGGGGCGAAGCGCTCGACGACCGCGGTCACCGCTTCGGTCGCGTCGACGGTGGACCCCGACGGCACGTGGGCATAGGTCCAAAACGGGCGGCGGCCGGTGGCGTCGATGCGGCCGGGGTCGGCGACGTGCGGCGACGCCGCCAGCACCATGGGCCACTGCGCGTGCCGGCCGGCGGCGATGTCGGCCTCGGCGCGCGCCATCTGGGCCCGGCTGCCGCCGAGGTGCAGCGTCGGGGCCTGCCGCAGCCGCTCGTCCGACCACGGGATCTCGTCGCTCAGCACGAAGTCCACCTTTGCGACGCCGGGACCAAACGTGTAGCGCCGCAACGCTTTCGCGTAGCGGGCGGGCAGGGCGTCACCGTAGATCCGCAGCAGCGCGGTCGGCGCGGTGTCGAAGGCCACGACCCCGTCAGGCGGTTCGGTGACCTCCGTGCCCGCCGTCAGCTCGCCACCGTGTGCGCGCAGGTCGGCGATCAGGGCGTCGGTGATCGCCTGACTGCCGCCCACCGGAATCGGCCAGCCGACCGAATGCGCCAGGGTGGCCAGCATCATCCCGGCGCCGGCCGCGGTCAGCGACGGCATCCGCGAAATGATATGGGCGGCAACGCCGGTGAACAGTGCGCGGGCGTCCTCGCCGGCCAACGTCCCCCACGCCGGGGTCCCCTGGGCCAGCATCCGCAGGCCCAGCCGCAGCGCCGAGGGCAGCGAGTTCGGGATGGACCGTTTGTCGCCCAGCAGCAGGGCCACCACGTCGTCGGAACGCTCGACCAGCGGACCCAGCAGGCGCCTGAAGGACGCACCGTGCTCGAGCTCGGCGCAGGTGCGGTCCAGGTCGCGGTAGGCGATGGCCGCCGGACGCCCGGGCAGCGGGTTGGCGTAGGAGATGTCCGGCACCGTCAGACGCACGCCGCGCGCGCGCAAATCGAATTCGGCGAAGAACGGCGACGCCAACGCCAGGGGGTGCACCGCCGAGCAGATGTCGTGCAAGACTCCCGCAGAATCTGGGTCGGGTGCGGTGCGCGCGCCCCCGCCAAACGTCGGCTGAGCTTCGACGACCTGCACTTTCAGACCGGCCCGGGCGCAGATTACGGCAGCGGTCAGCCCATTGGGTCCGCTGCCGACGATGGTGACGTCCACGCGTCAATTACAGCCGATAGGCTGGCCGGGTGAATCTGCCTGTTGTACTCATTGCCGACAAACTCGCCGAATCAACCGTCGCCGCCCTCGGTGACCAGGTCGAGGTGCGCTGGGTAGACGGCCCCGACCGGGAGAAGCTGCTGGCGGCCGTGCCGGAGGCCGATGCGCTCCTGGTGCGTTCGGCCACCACGGTCGACGCCGAGGTGCTGGCGGCGGCGCCCAAGCTGAAGATCGTCGCCCGCGCCGGGGTGGGTCTGGACAACGTCGACGTCGACGCCGCCACCGAGCGCGGTGTGCTGGTGGTGAACGCGCCGACGTCGAACATCCACAGCGCCGCCGAGCACGCGCTGGCGCTGTTGCTGTCGGCGGCCCGCCAGGTGCCGGCCGCCGACGCCTCACTGCGCGAGCACGCCTGGAAGCGGTCGTCGTTCTCGGGCACCGAGATCTTCGGCAAGACGGTCGGCGTGGTGGGGCTGGGCCGGATCGGGCAGTTGGTCGCCCAGCGGCTCAGCGCCTTCGGGACTCACCTGATAGCCTACGACCCCTACGTGTCGCCGGCCCGGGCCGCGCAGCTGGGCATCGAACTGTTGACGCTGGACGAGCTGCTGGGCCGCGCCGACTTCATCTCGGTGCACCTGCCGAAGACACCCGAGACCGCGGGCCTGATCGACAAGGACGCGCTGGCCAAGACCAAGCCGGGCGTCATCATCGTCAACGCGGCCCGCGGTGGTCTGGTCGACGAGGCGGCGCTGGCCGACGCGGTGCGCAGCGGCCACGTCCGCGCGGCCGGCATCGACGTCTTCTCCAAGGAACCCTGCACCGACAGCCCGCTGTTCGAGCTGCCGCAGGTGGTGGTCACGCCGCATCTGGGGGCATCGACCGAAGAGGCGCAGGACCGGGCCGGCACCGACGTCGCGGCGAGCGTGAAGCTAGCTCTGGCCGGGGAATTCGTCCCCGACGCGGTCAACGTCGGCGGCGGGGTGGTCAATGAGGAGGTGGCGCCCTGGCTGGACCTGGTGCGCAAGCTCGGGTTGCTGGCCGCCACGCTTTCCGACGGCCCGCCGGTCTCCTTGTCGGTGCAGGTGCGCGGCGAGCTCGCCTCCGAAGACGTTGAGGTGCTTAAGCTTTCGGCCCTACGCGGGTTGTTCTCGGCCGTCGTCGAGGGGCCGGTGACGTTCGTCAACGCACCGGCGCTGGCCGAAGAACGCGGCATCACCGCCGAGATCGGCACGGCCTCGGAGAGCCCGAACCACCGCAGCGTGGTCGACGTGCGCGCGGTCGCGCCCGACGGCACCGCCGTTAACGTTGCGGGCACCCTGTCGGGCCCGCAGCTGGTGGAGAAGATCGTGCAGATCAACGGCCGCAACTTCGATCTGCGTGCCCGCGGTATCAACCTGGTGATCAACTATGTCGACCAGCCCGGCGCGCTGGGCAAGATCGGCACCCTGCTCGGTTCGGCCGGGGTGAACATCGAGGCCGCGCAACTCTCCGAGGACGCCGAGGGCCCGAGTGCGACGATCCTGCTGCGTCTGGACCGTGACGTGCCGGGCGACGTGCGGGCCGAAATCGGCGCGGCCGTGGGCGCCAACAAGCTTGAGGTGGTTGATCTTTCGTGAAGCGCGCCAGCGACGATGCAGAGCTTAGCGATGAGGAGCGGCGCCGATGAAGCTTGCCATCATCGAAGGTGACGGCATCGGCCCGGAGGTAGTGGCCGAGGCCGTCAAGGTCCTCGACGCGGTGCTGCCCGGGGTGGACAAGAGGAGCTACGACCTGGGCGCGCGCCGATACCACGCCACCGGCGAGCTACTGCCGGACTCCGTCGTCGACGAGCTGCGCGGGCATGACGCCATCCTGCTCGGGGCCATCGGTGACCCATCGGTGCCCAGCGGCGTGCTGGAGCGAGGCTTGTTGCTGCGCCTGCGTTTCGAGCTCGACCATCACATCAACCTGCGCCCGGGCCGGCTCTATCCGGGCGTGAACAGCCCGCTGGCCGGCAACCCCGAGATCGACTTCGTGGTGGTGCGCGAGGGAACCGAAGGGCCCTACACCGGCACCGGCGGCGCCATCCGCGTCGGAACGCCCAACGAAGTCGCCACCGAGGTAAGCCAGAACACGGCATTCGGTGTGCGCCGCGTGGTGGCCGATGCGTTCGAACGGGCGCAGCGGCGCCGAAAGCATTTGACGCTGGTGCACAAAACCAACGTGCTGACCTTCGCCGGCAAGCTGTGGTCGCGCATCGTGGCCGAGGTGGGCCAGGACTATCCCGACGTCGAAGTGGCCTACCAACACATCGACGCCGCGACCATCTTCATGGTCACCGACCCCGGTCGCTTCGACGTGATCGTCACCGACAACCTGTTCGGCGACATCATCACCGACCTGTCGGCAGCGGTGTGCGGCGGAATTGGCTTGGCCGCCAGTGGAAATATCGACGGCACCCGAACCAACCCGTCGATGTTCGAGCCCGTCCATGGCAGCGCGCCGGACATCGCCGGCCAGGGCATCGCCGATCCGACCGCCGCCATCATGTCGGTGGCGCTGCTGCTGGCCCACCTCGGCGAGGACGCCGCGGCTAAGCGGGTGGACCGGGCCGTCGAGCAATATCTGGCAACGCGTGGGAACGAACGGCGCGCCACCACCGAAGTCGGCGAACGGATTGCCGCCGGGCTCTAGTCTCCAACCCGGGCGGCAGCAATCGCGTGGGCACCAAAGGCATTGCCGCCAAGGGGAACAGCGCGCACAGCACCCATGCCGGCGGATACTTCGCGGCCGAGATCAAGGCACCGAACAGCGGGGGACCGGCGGCCGCCATCATCCGCTGGGTGGTGTTCTGGATGCCCAGGGCCCGACCGCTCCAGTACGGCCCGGCGAATTCGGTGATGGCGGTGGCTTCCAGCCCGTTGTCGAGCACCGCGATCACCGAGATGGCGACCATCAGCACCGACTGCCACCGGGTGTTCATGTAATCGGCCCACGCCAGCAGCAGCAGGGTCAGCACGGCGGCGGCCGCGATGTAGCGCACCGGCCGCATGCGCGAGCCCAGCCGATCCGACCAGCGGCCCACGGCCACCCGGCCGGCCGCGCCGAGCAGCTGCGACAGGGTGACCAACGCGCCGGCGGCCGCGACCGACCAGTGCAGATTTCGGATCAGCCACACCAGCATGAACGTCACGGTGACCGTCTGCGGCATCATCATCAGCCCGGCCACCGCGTGAATTCGCCACAGCGTCAACGATCCTCGGTATGGGCTGGCCAGTTCCTGATCGCTCGCGCTGGCGCGGGGCTTGCGCGGCGGGTCGACGATGCCGACCACGCTCACGATCGCCCCGAGCGCACACGCCAGCGCGGTGAACCGCAGGCCGGCCTGCGGCCCGTGTTCGGCGAGCTCGGGAATTATCATCGCGCCCAAGGCGATTCCCAGGGGTTGGGCGGTCTGGCGGATGCCCATGGCCAGCCCGCGCTGATGTGGCGGGAACCACGCGGACACCAGCCGCCCGCCGGCCGTGTTGCAGCTGGCCGCGGCCATGCCGCCGAGAAACAGATAGACGGCGATCAGCACCATCGAATGCGCCGACGCGGCGGCGTAGGCCGCTATCGCGGTAAGGGCCGAGCCGGTGGCCATCACCACCCGTTCGCCGACCCGGTCCAGCACGTACCCCCAGAGCACCAGCGTGACCACCATGCCCCAGCTGGGCATCGAGGCCAGCAGGCCCGCCTCGTCGAGCCGGATCCCGCGCGCGCCTTGCAGCGACGGGATGAGGAACGCGACGCCGTTGATGAAGAGGAACGAACTCGCCGTCGCCAGCAGCGAAACGATCATGATCGACCAGCGCGCGGCCGTGCCGATTTCGGGCGTCGCGGCGGGCTCGGTCTGCATTCCCCATGCTTGCATACCGGCGGGAATTTTAGGGGTAGGACTTGTGCCGTTGCTCGCCATTGGTGGCCAAGTTGCGGGCCCGATGGTGACGCTCCTCCTCGGGCCGTCCCGGCCCGCATCGTCGCCAGATTGGGCTCGATCGTGACGGCCCGCCACGCCCGGCTTCGCCGCGCTCGCGACCCTCACTGGGCCGGATGGTGCGGGCCCGCCACGCCCGGCTTCGCCGCGCTCGCGACCCTCACTAGGCTCAACCGAATGCGCCTTGGTCGAATCGCCAGCCCGGACGGTGTCGCCTTCGTCAGTATCGAAGGCGATCTCAACGACCCCGCCGAGATGATCGCGCGGGAGATCGCCGAACATCCATTCGGCACGCCCAACTTCACCGGCCGGTCATGGCCGCTGGCCGACGTGCGGCTGCTCGCCCCGATACTGGCCAGCAAGGTGGTGTGCATCGGAAAGAACTACACCGATCACATCGCCGAGATGAAGGAGATGACCGGCCCCGCCCCGGTCGACCCGGTGATCTTCCTCAAGCCCAACACCGCGATCATCGGGCCCAACGTGCCGATTCGGTTGCCCGCCAACGCTTCACCGGTGCACTTCGAGGGCGAGCTGGCGGTGGTGATCGGCCGGCCCTGCAAGGACGTCTCGGCCGCCCAGGCCGCGGAGAACATCCTCGGCTACACCATCGGCAACGACGTGTCGGCGCGCGATCAACAAAAATCCGACGGCCAGTGGACCCGGGCCAAGGGGCATGACACCTTCTGCCCGGTCGGCCCCTGGATCGTCACCGACCTCAAACCGCTCGACCCGGGCGATCTCGAATTGCGTACCGAGGTCAACGGCGAGGTCAAGCAGCACAGCCGTACCTCGCTGCTGATCCACGACATCGGCTCCATCGTCGAGTGGATCTCGGCCGTGATGACCCTGCTGCCCGGGGACATCATCCTCACCGGGACGCCGGCCGGTGTCGGCCCCATCGAGGACGGTGACACCGTCTCGATCACCATCGAGGGTATCGGCACCCTCACCAATCCCGTGGTCCGCAAAGGAAAATCGTGACTGCACCCGCACAAGCGCACCCGGTCCGGGTCCGATTCTGTCCCTCGCCCACCGGCACCCCGCACGTCGGCATGGTCCGCACGGCGCTGTTCAACTGGGCCTACGCCCGACACACCGGGGGCACCTTCGTCTTTCGCATCGAGGACACCGACGCGCAGCGCGACAGCGAGGAAAGCTATCTGGCGCTGCTCGACGCGCTGCGCTGGCTGGGCCTGGATTGGGACGAGGGGCCCGAGGTGGGCGGACCCTACGGCCCTTACCGACAATCGTTGCGCCGTGAGATCTATCACGATGTGGTGGCCAAGCTGCTCGAAACGGGCGAAGCCTACTACGCCTTTTCCACGCCGGAGGAGGTCGAGGCGCGCCATGTCGCCGCGGGCCGTAATCCCAAGCTGGGCTACGACAATTTCGACCGCCAGCTGACCGATTCCCAGCGCGCCGCGTTCCTGGCGGAGGGCCGCAAGCCGGTGGTCCGGTTGCGGATGCCCGATCAGGATTTCAGCTGGGACGACCTGGTGCGCGGGACCACCACTTTCGCGGCCGGCACCCTGCCCGACTTCGCGTTGACCCGCGCCAACGGAGAACCGTTGTACACCTTGGTGAACCCGGTCGACGACGCGCTGATGAAGATCACCCACGTGCTGCGCGGTGAGGATCTGCTGCCGTCGACCCCGCGGCAGCTGGCGCTGTATCAGGCGCTGATCCGGATCGGTGTGGCCGAGCGCACACCGCAGTTCGCCCACCTGCCAACGGTATTGGGGGAGGGAACGAAAAAACTCTCCAAGCGCGACCCGCAGTCCAACCTGTTCGCCCACCGCGACCGGGGCTTCATCCCCGAAGGCCTGCTCAACTATCTCGCCTTGCTCGGCTGGGCCATCGCCGACGACCACGACGTGTTCAGCCTCGAGGAGATGGTCGCCGCCTTCGATGTGGTCAACGTCAACTCCAATCCCGCCCGCTTCGACCAGAAGAAGGCCGACGCGCTCAACGCCGAGCACATTCGGCTGCTCACGGTCGACGACTTCACCGCCAGGCTGCGCGCCTATCTCGACACTCACGGTCATCGCCTCGGACTGGACGACGCCGCCTTCGCCACCGCCGCCGAGTTGGTGCAGACCCGGATCGTGGTGCTCGGCGACGCCTGGGACCTGCTGAGGTTCCTGAACGACGACGAGTACGCAATCGACCCCAAGGCGGCCGCCAAAGAACTCGGATCGGACGGCGCCGCGGTGCTGGACGCGGCGCTGGCCGCCCTGGACGGAGTGGCGGACTGGACGGCGCCGGAGCTCGAAGCCGCGCTCAAGGCAGCCCTCATCGACGGACTGGGGCTCAAACCGCGCAAGGCGTTTGGTCCGATCCGGGTGGGGGCCACCGGGACGACGATCAGCCCGCCGTTGTTCGAGTCGCTGGAGTTGCTTGGCCGCGACCGCAGCCTGGCGCGGCTGCGGGCGGCGCGTGAGACGGCCGGGCGGGACCCCGGCTGAGCGAGGACGACCGCGCGTGCGCAGTGCCCGGCCAGACTTTGGTAGTCTGCACTGCGGTTTACGAAAGCCGACGACGGCTGGCGGCGGCGGACTACACAGAGCTCATGAACGTCCGCAATCGACGCTGACCAGCGGTTTAGGCGGCCAATGGGGTATGGTGTAATTGGCAACACAGCTGATTCTGGTTCAGCCATTCTAGGTTCGAGTCCTGGTACCCCAGCAAAACTCACTCCGCCTCAAGCGATTAGGTGGGCTTAGCGGCGTGAGCTATGCTGGCACTCCGGATCGTCTCTGGATCGTTTCTGGCCCCGTCGTCTAGCGGCCTAGGACGCCGCCCTCTCACGGCGGTAGCGTGGGTTCGAATCCCATCGGGGCTACAAATATCGCAGCTACTGGTCGGTCCCCAAGACCGCCGGTGCTGTCGATCCACCCACCGGCATGGCCGGCAATCCGAGTTTGCGGTGATCCCACGAGCGTGCCCGCCGGGCCACGATGCGAACGCAGACCCGCTTGTTCATCATCTGCTCCACGAACGGCTTCATGTCGTCGGTGTAGGGACCGGTGTAGCGCTCCCAGACGCTGACGCCCACGCGGTGTGAGACGTCGGGATCGTCGACGATTTCGGCGACGCCCTCGAAGGACACCCCGCGCAGTGTGTCGTAGGTGTGGCCGTCCTCGATCAGAAAGCTCACCCGCGGGTCGCGCTTGAGGTTGACGGCCTTTTGCGACTTGACCTTGGTCTCCAGCCAGATCTCGCCGTCGACGACGGCGTACCACATGGCGGTCAGGTGGGGCTGGCCGTCGGCGCCGATGGTGGCCAGGGTGCCGGTGCGGCTGTTGACGACGAAATCGGCGATCTCGTCTTCGGACATGACGATGCTCGCGCGCTGATTGGTTCCCATGGCGGTCAGTCTGTCAGGCCGGGCGCCATCCGCTGTGCGCTGGTGGCTCAGAGGCGACGGGTGAGCGCCTCGGCGGCGGACAGCAGATCGGCCGCCCAGCGGGCCCCCGGGCGCCGGCCGATCCGGTCGATGGGCCCCGACACCGAGATGGCCGCGACGACGGCACCGCGGCTGTCACGCACTGGCGCCGACACACTCGCCACCCCCGGCTCGCGCTCGGCCACGCTCTGGGCCCAGCCGCGCCGGCGCACTTCGGCCAGCGTGCGTTCGGTGAATTTCGCCGTCGCGAGCACCGCTTTCTGGGTGGCCGCGTCGCTATGGGCCAGTAGGACTTTCGCCCCCGACCCGGCCGTCATCGGCAGTCGCGCCCCGATCGGGACCGTATCGCGAAGGCCGGCAGCGGGTTCCAGCGCGGCCACGCACACCCGGTCGGTGCCCTCGCGGCGGTACAGCTGCACGCTTTCGCCCGTGGTCTCGCGCAACAGCGGCAGCACCGCGTTGCTGGCGGCCAGCAGCGGATCGTTGACATGGGCCGCGAGTTCGGTGACGGCCGGGCCGAGCAGCCAGCGTCCTTCGTCGTCGCGCGCCAGCAGGCGGTGGACTTCAAGGGCGGCCGCCAGCCGGTATGCCGTGGCGCGGGGCAACGAGGTGCGCTCACACAGTTCGGCCAACCCACAGGGTGATTGAGAGACCGTGTGCAGCAGACCCACGGCTTTGTCCAGGACGCCGATACCGCTATGCTGTCTCATAAGAAGATACTAGCGTCTCGCATTCTGAGATCCCAGCCCGGATGATCGGCGAGGCCGCTAATCGAGGCGAATTGAGGCGAGTCCGATATGGGAACCGATCAAGGGGCGGCGGCGGCCGCCACCAAACCGCGCACTCTGGCCGAAAAAGTCTGGGAAGACCACGTTGTGGTGTCCGGGGGTGCCTCGGAGCAAGGAGGGGCGCCCGACTTGATCTACATCGATCTGCACCTGGTGCACGAAGTCACCAGCCCGCAGGCCTTCGACGGCCTGCGCCTGGCCGGCCGGCCGGTCCGCCGTCCCGATTTGACGCTGGCGACCGAGGATCACAACGTCCCGACCATCGATATCGACAAGCCGATTGCCGACCCGGTGTCGCGCACCCAGGTCGAGACATTGCGGCGAAATTGTGCCGAATTCGGTGTGCGGCTATATCCCATGGGCAATGTCGAGCAGGGCATCGTGCACGTGGTCGGGCCGCAGCTGGGCCTCACCCAGCCGGGAATGACGATCGTCTGTGGGGACAGTCACACGTCGACCCACGGCGCATTCGGCGCACTGGCCATGGGAATTGGCACCTCGGAGGTCGAGCATGTGCTGGCCACCCAGACGTTGCCGCTGCGGCCGTTCAAGACGATGGCGGTCAATGTCGATGGGCAGCTGCCCGCCGGCGTGACGGCCAAGGACATCATTCTGGCCCTGATCGCCAAGATCGGTACCGGCGGTGGACAGGGGCACGTCATCGAATATCGCGGCAGCGCCATCGAATCGCTGTCGATGGAGGGCCGGATGACCGTCTGCAATATGAGCATCGAAGCCGGTGCCCGGGCGGGAATGGTGGCTCCGGACAACACCACATTCGATTTCCTGCGTGACCGTCCGCACGCGCCCCAAGGTGCGCAATGGGATGCGGCGATGCGCTATTGGGAGCAGCTGCACACCGACCCCGGCGCGGAATTCGACACCGAGGTCTACCTCGACGCCGCGTCGCTGAGCCCGTTCGTGACGTGGGGGACGAACCCCGGCCAGGGCGTGCCGCTGGCCGATGCGGTGCCGGATCCCGAGCTGATGACCGACGACGGGCAGCGCCAGGCGGCCGAGAAAGCGTTGGCATACATGGACCTTCGACCCGGCACGCCGATGCGTGACATCGCCGTCGACACGGTGTTCGTGGGCTCTTGTACCAACGGTCGTATCGAAGACTTGCGCGTCGTCGCCGACGTGTTGCGCGGTCGCAAGGTCGCGCCCGGGGTGCGGATGCTCGTCGTGCCGGGCTCGATGCGGGTGCGCGCTCAGGCCGAAGCCGAAGGGCTGGGCGAGGTTTTCACCGCCGCGGGCGCCGAATGGCGCCAAGCGGGCTGCTCGATGTGCCTGGGGATGAATCCCGACCAGCTTGCGCCGGGGGAGCGGTGCGCGGCGACGTCCAACCGCAACTTCGAAGGGCGCCAGGGTAAAGGCGGCCGCACGCATTTGGTGTCGCCGGCCGTTGCGGCGGCGACCGCGGTTCGCGGCACATTGTCCGCTCCAGCCGATTTGAGCTGACGTATCCGACTGCGAAGGGATTGAGCATGGAAGCTTTTCACACCCACACCGGTATCGGTGTGCCGCTGCGGCGCTCCAATGTCGACACGGATCAGATCATTCCGGCGGTGTATTTGAAGCGCGTCACCCGAACCGGTTTCGAGGACGGCTTGTTCGCCAGCTGGCGGTCGGATCCGTCATTCGTGCTAAACCTCAGCCCCTTTGACCGGGGGTCAGTGCTAGTGGCCGGACCCGATTTCGGGACGGGCTCCTCACGCGAGCATGCGGTGTGGGCGCTGATGGACTATGGGTTCCGGGTGGTCATCTCGTCTCGATTCGGTGACATTTTCCGGGGCAACGCCGGCAAGGCCGGGCTGCTGGCGGCCGAAGTTTCCCAGGACGGGGTGGAGCTGCTCTGGAAGCTCATCGAGGGAAGCCCGGGCTTGGAAATCACTGTCAATCTTCAAGATCGAAATATCACCGCGGGAACGACGGTGCTGCCGTTCAAGATTGACGACCACACCGCTTGGCGATTGCTCGAGGGGCTCGACGATATAGCCCTTACGCTGCGGAAACTCGACGATATCGAGTCATTCGAGAAGGCTTACCCGGAGTGGAAACCGCGCACTGTGCCCACCTCCTGAACGGTCGGCCGCGGCCGATTTTCTGCTTGATCGGCTAACTAAACCGAGCCGATTTTTACGGCCGCCACCGGTCAAGGGCGGCAACCGGATTGCGAAAACGGCGGACGCCTTGCCGTGAAATTGCGCGTGGCTCTTGGAAATTTGCTGGGTGAGGGTTTACCGTGTCCACTAGTCGGTTCAAATCGAGGACCACTAGTGTCGGAGGGATTGATGAACAAGGCAGAGCTCATTGATGTGCTCACAACTAAATTGAACACGGACCGTCGACAGGCGACCGCCGCGGTCGAGAACGTTGTCGACACCATTGTGCGTGCGGTACACAAGGGCGACAGCGTCACCATCACCGGGTTCGGCGTTTTCGAACAGCGGCGCCGCGCAGCGCGGGTTGCCCGCAACCCGCGGACCGGTGAGACGGTGAAGGTTAAGCCGACGTCCGTCCCGGCGTTCCGCCCCGGTGCCCAATTCAAAGCGGTTGTGTCTGGCGCACAGCGCCTCCCGTCGGACGGCCCGGCCGTCAAGCGCGGTGTGGTAGCCGGTGGTGGCGCGGCCAAGAAGACCGCCGCGAAGAAGGCTCCGGCCAAGAAGGCTGCGGCCAAGAAGGCTCCGGCCAAGAAGACCGCGGCCAAGAAGGCGCCGGCCCGCAAGGCCGCGACCAAGGCTCCGGCCAAGAAGGCCGCGACCAAGGCCCCGGCCAAGAAGGCCGCGACCAAGGCTCCGGCCAAGAAGGCCGCGACCAAGGCCCCGGCCAAGAAGGCCGCGGCCAAGAAGACGACCGCGCGCCGCGGTCGCAAGTAAGCGGAGTCAAGTTCTAGACACGAGTACCCTTCGGGCGGCAGCGGTGCCCCCGAAGGGTATTCGTGCGCTTAGCGGCGGGCCGCCGCCATCACGCTGCGGCGGTCGCAAGCGCGGCGAAGCCGGGTGCGGCGGGCCGCCGCCATCACGCTAGGCCCGGACGTTGGCGGCCAGCGCGCCACCGATGTGGTCGGCGGCCACCAACTTCCCGCCAGACAATGACAGCACCCAGGTGCTGCCCTTGTGGTTGCGCGATTTGTCGGGCCGCACGCCGTCGCGCTCACACCACCACGCGATCAGGTCCGGAATCACCTTGCCCTGAGTGCAGACAACCGCCGTGCCGTGCTGCTCGGCGATATCGAGCATTCGGTGGCGGCCGCGTTTCGCATTCTTGGCGTAGGCCTCTTCGGTGAGGGTGGGCTCGTTGTGTACGGGCACGCCCAACTCCTCGGCAAGCGGTTCCACGGTCTGGTGGCAGCGCACGCGGTCGGCCGCATACACCTGCGACGCCCCGAAGGCGAGCAGCTGCGGAACCAGCGCCTCGGCCTGCGCGCGTCCGCGTTTGTCCAGCGGCCGCTTGGCGTCATCGCCGGAGAAGCGCGATTTGCGCCCGGCCGTGCCATGCCGGACGACCAATAAGGTATGGGTGTCCGCGGGCTTTTTGTTGAAGTGGCGCAACACTTTTCGATCCTGCGCATAGTCGAGCTTCTGCATCGCCTCGGCGATGGGCAGCCACACCAACCCGTCCACCTCGTGGCCGGGCACGAACTCGCCGCCGGTGGCGCGCGCGGCCCAGTAGAAGACCTTTTTGACGCCCGCCTCGATCGGATAGCTGACCAGGTTCAGCCGCCGGCCGAGGATCGCGTGCTGGCCCGTCTCCTCCTGCACCTCGCGCACGGCGGCCACCGGGGCCGTCTCGCCGGGGTCCACCTTGCCCTTGGGCAGTGACCAGTCGTCGTACCGCGGCCGGTGGATGACGGCGATCTCGATGTCGTGGTCGGCGGCGTCGGCATCGCCGGGTCGCCACAGCACCGCGCCGGCGGCATAGACCACTCGGCTTCCCGAGCGCCGATCGGTGGACGAGTTATGGGTCGGCACCTCAACTCCTGCAGATCAATTCACCTCAGGGCCGCACGCAACGAGGTGCGGCCCGAAAGAACAACTCCGAAATCACCGCACAGAGCTAGGGACTGCGATGGCGCTCCATCAACGATACTTGGTGGTCGCGCACGGTATGGCCTTCTTGTGGCGCCGGGGTCCACTGCCCGTCGGGTCCCAGTTCCCAGCACCGGGTGGACGGATCCAGTGCGGATTCGAACAATTCGTCCAGCTGCCCGGTGAGCTTGGGATCCTTCACCTGCACCAGCACCTCCACGCGCCGATCGAGATTGCGGTGCATCATGTCGGCGCTGCCGATCCAGAATTCGTTGATGTTGCGGAAATGGATGATCCGCGAATGCTCCAGGAAGCGGCCGAGAATGGAGCGCACGACGATGTTTTCGGAGAAGCCCTCGGCGCCCGGGCGCAACGCGCAGATGCCGCGCACC
>NZ_LZMG01000227.1:0-4085 GCF_001673615.1 Mycobacterium sp. 1245499.0 | reverse complement strand
GACGCGGAGGGGATAACGGAGGCGGACACGGCCGAAACGGCCACGCCCGACGCTGCGAGAACTACTGCGGAACCAAGGGTACGAATGACGTGACGTGCGATCATGCCGCCATTGTGCCCAGCCAACACGCCGCTTAAACACCAGAAACACCGAAATTACCGTGTTCTCATAAAATAACCGCCGCGATTGCGGACGGGCTGAGATTGGTTGTGCGCGACGCCATCCGGCGCGGGCGCCCGGGCCCCGCGCGCCCACCGCTCGCTCGGGTCGCCCGCTGGGCGGCGGCGCCGGGCCGGAGCGCGGGCCCGCACCCCAGTGTGGTCTGCTACTCGTAGTTACGAGCCGGGGTTACGGTGAAGCAACAGCCGACCTCGGCGAGCGGCTCGAGTGAATGCGGCAGCGAAGTTGAACGCACTAACGCAGGCCCTGAACACGGTCACGGACCACGTGGCCAACCCGGCGCGGGTGTCGGATCCCGACAAGTTGCGCGGCGCCGTCTCCGGCAAAACCGTCTTGGTGACCGGCGCCTCCTACGGCATCGGCGAGGCGACCGCGCGCAGCCTGGCCGCCGCGGGAGCCACCGTCCTGGTCGTCGCCCGATCCGAGGAACGGCTCTGCGACCTGACGGCGTCGATCAATGCCGGTGGGGGCCACGCGGTTGCCTATCCCACCGACCTCACCGACGAATCCGCGGTGAGCACCCTGACCAAGGGCATTACCGAGGAGCACGGCCCGCCCGACATCGTGGTGAGCAACGCCGGCAAATCGTTGCGCCGCTCGCTGCATGACCAGTACGACCGGCCGCACGACTTCCAGCGCACGATCGACATCAACTACCTGGGACCGGTGCGGCTGCTCCTGGGTCTGCTGCCGGCCATGCGCGACAACGGCAGCGGGCACATCGTGAACGTCTCGAGCGTCGGGGTGCGGGTGGCGCCGGGTCCGCAATGGGGTGCCTATCAGGCATCGAAGGGCGCCTTCGACCGCTGGTTGCGCAGCGTCGCTCCGGAACTGCACACCGACGGCGTCGATGTGACCACTGTCTACTTCGCTCTGGTCCGAACCAGGATGATCGCGCCCACCCCGCTGCTGGGCCGCCTACCCGGCCTGTCGGCGGACGAGGCCGCCGACGCGATCGCCAAGGCGGTCATCGAGCGGCCCCGCACCATCGAACCGCCCTGGGTGCTGCCGGCCGAGCTGGCCTCGGTGCTGCTGGCGGGGCCGGCCGATTACGCCGCCCGGCTGTGGCATCGCCGGTTCTTCAGCGAGTCCGACACCGACGAGGCCGACAATGACGAATGACCGGGTGATTCCCACCGCTGCCCGGGCCCTGCTGCGCTCGGGCCTGCTGAGTCCGCCGGCGCCACTGGCGGGTTTCCGGCTGCTTCGCGAGGCACGCCGGGGCGGCACCAATCCGTACACGCTGCTGGCGGTCACGACGGCCCGGTGGCCCGACCGGACGGCGATCGTCGACGACGACGGCGCGCTCAGCTATCGCCGGCTGCAACTGGTGACCGAGTCGCTGGCGCGGCGGTTGGCCGACGACGGCGTTGCACCCGGGCAGGCGGTCGGGGTGATGTGCCGCAACGGACGCGGTTTTGTGGCCGGCGTGTTCGCCGCCGCCCTGCTGGGCGCCGATGTCGTCCCGATGAGCACGGAGTTTCGCAGCGACGCGCTGGCCGCCGCGGTGCAAGCGCACCGCATTTCGACCGTGGTCGCCGACGCCGAATTCGTCGAGCGGTTGCGGGCCGCTGACGAATCGGTCGGCACCGTCGATCCGGCGACGCTCGGCGCCGACGAAGGCGCCGGCAGACCGGCCGTGGCCGCCCCCGGCCGCATCGTCCTGCTGACATCGGGCACCACCGGCACCCCCAAGGGGGTGCCCCGCTCACCGCAGCTGCGCTCCGCGGTGGGCGTGTGGGTGACGATCCTGGACCGCACCCGGCTGCACACCGGGTCGCGAATCTCGGTGGCAATGCCCATGTTTCACGGGCTGGGGTTGGGCATGCTGATGCTGACCCTCGCGCTCGGGGGAACCGTGCTCACCCGCCGCGAGTTCGACGCCGAAGCCGCGCTGGCGCAGGCGTCGCTGCATCGTGCCGACGCCTTCACCGCGGTGCCGGTGGTGCTCGCGCGCATCCTGGAGCTGCCCGAGCAGGTGCGGGCGCGAAACCCGCTGCCCTACCTGCGGACGGTGATCTCCAGCGGCGACCGCCTCGACCCCACGCTGGGCCAGCGGTTCATGGACGCCTACGGCGACGTCCTCTACAACGGCTACGGCTCCACCGAGGTCGGCATCGGTGCGCTGGCCACGCCGGCGGATCTGCGCGAAGCGCCCGAAACCGTCGGAAGGCCGGTCGTGGGCTGCCCGGTGCGGATCTTCGACAAGAACGACAGACCGGTCGGGCCGCGGGTCACCGGGCGGATCTTCGTGGGCGGCGAACTGACCAGCGACGGCTACACCGACGGCGCCGCGAAGGCCGTCGTCGACGGCATGACCAGCACGGGCGACATGGGCTATCTGGACAACGCGGGCCGGCTCTTCATCGTCGGCCGCGAAGACGACATGATCATCTCCGGCGGCGAGAACGTCTATCCGCGCGCGGTCGAAAACGCGCTCGCCCAGCACCCCGCCGTCGCCGAGAACGTCGTCATCGGAGTCCCCGACGAGCGGTTCGGTCAGCGCCTGGCCGCGTACGTGGTCGCCCAGCCCGGCAGCGAGATCGACGCCGCGCAGCTGCGCGAATATTTGAAGGACCGAGTCTCCCGCTTCGAACAGCCCCGCGACATCAACGTCGTGGACAGCATTCCGCGCAACCCGACCGGCAAGGTGCTGCGCCGGGAGTTGTCCGGCTGAACACGATCATTCCTCGCCGGGCTCCAGGGCGGCGACCTGCTTGGCCAGCCAATTGGGGGCCAGCGCCGAGATCGCGGTGGCTCCCGCCGTGGAGCCCAGCACCCCGGACCAGGCGACCGGCCCCAGCGGCGTGCAGCCGAAGAACTGGCTGATCACCGGGGTTTGCACGATGCCGACCAGGACGCCGGCGCTGCCCAGGGCCGTCGCCACGACGAGCGGGCTGTGCCGGCGGGTCAGCAGCGTCTGCGCCAGCTGCGTCGTCACCAGCGCGGTCAAACCCATTGTGGCCGTGCGCCTTTCGGTACCCGGCGTCCAGCGCCCGATCGCCCAGGCGGCCGTCGCCCCGGCGGCAGTGACGGCGCCACGGGTGACGATCTGGCGCATCAGCGGGGCGTCGAGTGAGGGCGTGGCCCCGGTGAGCACGGCGCGCCGGTGCAGGCGGCGCGCCTCCTCGGCGGCCTCGGCCGATTCGTATTCGGCTTCGTCGGGTTCGACGTATTGCGAGGTGACGGCTACCGCGAGCGCGGGGAACATGTCGGTGAGCAGGTTGACCAGCAGCAGCTGACGGGTCCCCACCGGGGCGCGGCCGGCGCCGAATGCGGTGCCGATGATGGTGAACAGCACCTCACCGACGTTGCCGCCGACCAGGATCGTGACGGCGTCGCGCACGCCCGCCCACATGCTGCGGCCCTCGACCAGGGCGTCCATCAATACGCCCAGATCCTCGTCGGTCAACACGATGTCGGCGGCGCCGCGGGCGGCCGACGAACCGCGACCGCTCACCCCGATACCGACGTCGGCCATCCGGATGGCGGCGGCGTCGTTGGCGCCGTCGCCGACCATCGCCGTCACCCGGCCGCAGCGCTGCAGGGCGGCCACGATCTGCACCTTCTGCTCGGGGCTGACACGGGCGAACACCTGCACGTCGGCGACCAGCTTGGCGCAGGCGTCCTCGTCGAGGCCGGCGAGTTCGGCGCCGGTGACCACTCTGGCGCCCTCGGGCAAGCCCAACTGCCGGGCGATCGCGCGCGCCGTCACGGGGTGGTCGCCGGTGATCAGCACCACGTCGCGGTCGGCGTCCACCAGCGCCTCGATCAGCGGGCGCGCCGACGCCCGGGCGGTGTCGGCCAGCCCGACGTAGCCGAGCAACTCGAGGTTCTTCGCCGCGGCGTCCACGGCGTCGGCGTCGGTGTCGTCGTCGTCGGTCTCGTGCTTCCAGCCGCGCTGC
>NZ_LZMG01000226.1:0-12006 GCF_001673615.1 Mycobacterium sp. 1245499.0 | reverse complement strand
TGAACCTGGCCGCCGTGCTGGTCACCGGCACGCTGGTGACGGCCGCCGGCCCGCACGCCGGTGATCGCAGCCCCACCCGCACGGTGCCGCGGCTCGAAGTCGAGGTCGACACCCTGGTGCACCTGCACTCGTCGCTGCTGATCGCCTACCTGGCCCTGTTGGTGGGGCTGGGCTTCGGGCTGCTGGCCGTGCGCGCCGCCCGGCCCGTGCTGGTGCGGCTCGCCGTGCTGCTCGCGCTGGTGTTCGCCCAGGCCGCCGTCGGCACCGCGCAGTACTACACCGGAGTCCCCGCCGTGCTGGTCGCCCTGCACGTGGCCGGGGCCGCGGCCTGCACCGCGGCCACCGCTGCGCTATGGGCGGCCATGCGAGAGCGGGCCCAGCCCGAGCCGCTCGCAGGCTGACTGCACCGCGACGGCGAACTGACGCTGGGCGATCTCGCGGCCCGCGGGGGCCAGCCGACGCCACCCCAGCGACGGCGCGACCAGATCCAGCGCCGCCACCCGGTCGCCGGCAAGGTCCACGCGCGCATAGAGCAGCTCCCCGGTGCTCATCCCGGCGCGCCGCGCGGCCGACGTCAGCGCGGCGTGGCCCAGATCCCACGATTCGAACTCCGGCTCCACCGGCCAGGCGTGCGACCGTTCGCCGCCCACGAAGATCAACGACGCCCGCGCGACGGGCCGGTCGCGCTGCGTCGGCACGCCGTCGTCCTCGAGGTCGCGCAGATACCGCTCATCGAGGTTCCAAGCGATGGCGCCGGGCGGGTTGAGCAGGTGGCGGACTCGTCGGGTCCACGCCAGGAATTCGTCGCGTCGATCCCGGGCGTCCGCGCCGGCGCGCAATATCACCAGATCTGCGCTGGCGGTTTCCGGGTCGTCCCAAGGCAGCCAGCGCGCGTGCAGACCGCGTCGCCGCAGCGCCGCCACCAGACCGGCGTCGCCGGCCGCGCCGTCACCGGACCCCGCCAGCACGATGCGGGGATGGAAGACGTCCGGGCGAGCGAGCTTCATGCCCGGGCATGATAAGCGGATGCACGCAATCGAAGTCAGCGAGACCGGCGGCCCCGAGGTGCTGCGCTACGTCGATACGCCCCAGCCGGCCCCCGGGCCCGGCGAGGTGCTGATCAAGGCCGAGGCCATCGGCGTCAACTACATCGACACCTATTTCCGCTCCGGGCAGTACCCGCGCGAGTTGCCGTTCGTCCTCGGCTCGGAGCTGGCCGGAACCATCGAAGCCCTCGGCGACGGCGTCGACGGGTTGCGCGTCGGCGACCGCGTGGTCAGCGCCGCGGCGTCCGGTGGGTATGCCGAATATGCCACGGCCCCAGCGCATTTGACCGCCGAGGTGCCCGACGGCGTGACCGCCGACGTGGCGGCCTCGGCCCTGCTGAAGGGCCTGACCGCGCACTACCTGCTCAAGTCGGTGTATCCGGTGCAGGCGGGCGACACGGTGCTGGTGCACGCCGGCGCGGGCGGCGTCGGCCTGATCCTGACGCAGTGGGCCAACCTGCTCGGGGCGCGGGTGATCACCACGGTCTCGACGCCGGAGAAGGAGCGGCTGTCCCGGCGGGCGGGCGCCGACGAGGTGCTCCCCTATCCCGAGGACGCAGCGGCGTTCGGCGAGCGGATCCGCTCGCTGACCGACGGCGCCGGGGTGGCCGCGGTGTACGACGGCGTGGGCGCGAGCACCTTCGACGCGAGCCTCGCCAGCCTGGCCGTCCGGGGCACGCTGGCGTTGTTCGGCGCGGCCAGCGGACCCGTTCCACCGTTCGACCCGCAGCGCCTCAACGCCGCCGGCTCGGTGTCGTTGACCCGGCCGTCGCTGGCGCACTTCGTGCGCACCGGCCAGGAATTCAGTTGGCGGGCAGAGGAATTGTTCGCCGCGATCGCCGGCGGCGACATCACCGTCGAGGTCGGCGGGCGCTATCCGCTGGCCGAAGCGGCGCGCGCCCACCAGGACCTGCAGGGCCGCAAGACGGCGGGCTCGATCGTGCTGCTGCCCTAGATGATTCGAGCCGCTACGCGTGAGGGCAGAAGATTCCCAGAAGCTGCTGGCAATTGTCTCTATTGATGAGGCCCGGCGGCGGTGGTGGTGGCGGTGCCGGCGGGTTGTCGCCGTCCCAGATGTTTTGGGCGACATTGCCCTGTCCGAACCAGACGTAATAGTAGGTGTGGCAGACGTTGTTGTCCCAGACGACGGGGTTGGTGACATGGTTGCCGGTCGGCGGCAACGGTTGCCCGGGGCACCAGCGGCACGGCCCCTGGGGGTGGTCGTTGGGACAGCCGGGCCACGCGTCCAGCGGGATCGGCCCGGGTTGGGCTTCGGCGATACCCGTGGTGATGCCCATGTCGCAGAAGGACAGGCCGGCCGAAAGCAGCGTTCCGGCGACCAACGTCCTGACGAGGCGGTTAGTTGCCATGCCTGAAGTGTGATCCCGTGGACCGGCTACCGATCCCAGATAAGAAATCAGTTCTCGAATTCGCCGGGTGCTGCGGTCACGGCACCGAGGCGACGCGAGTCGACGACCGGCTCAGAACAGGTGCGGCAGCCCGATGGCCGAGTCGATGGCGAGCGCGCAGAACACCACCGCCAAGTAGTTGTTCGACTGCAGGAACAACCGCAGCGGCCGGACCGGCTCGCCGGCGCGGACCCCGGCGTAGAGCTGGTGGGCCATCGCCAGGAACCACACCCCGGCCACCAGGGCGACCGCGGCGTACAGCCAGCCGGTCGCCAGCGCCAGCGCCAGCGTGGCCAGCACCGTCAGCCAGGTGTAGATCAGGATCTGCTTGGTCACCTGACGCTCGGTCGCCACGGCCGGCAGCATCGGCACGCCCGCCGCCTTGTAGTCGTCCTTGTAGCGCATCGCCAGCGCCCAGGTGTGCGGCGGCGTCCAGAAGAAGATGATCGCGAACATCACCAGCGCGGGCCAGCCGATGGTGCCCGTGACGGCAGACCAGCCGATCATGACCGGCATGCAGCCGGCGGCGCCGCCCCACACCACGTTCTGCCAGGTGCGGCGCTTGAGCAGCAGGGTGTAGACGAACACGTAGAACGCGATCGTGGCCAGGGCCAGCAGCCCGGACAACAGGTTGCTGGTCCACCACAGCCAAAAGAACGACGCCACCGTCAGCACCAGGCCGAGCACCAGCGCGTTGCGCGTGGGCACCGCGGCGCGCGCGAGCGGCCGGCGGGCCGTGCGCTTCATCACCTTGTCGATGTCGGCGTCGGCCACGCAGTTCAGCGTGTTGGCACCCCCGGCGGCCAGCATCCCGCCGATCAGCGTGTTGACGATCAGCAGCGGGTTCACCGTGCCGCGCTGGGCCAGCAGCATGGCCGGGATCGCGGTGACGAGCAGCAGTTCGATGACCCGCGGCTTGGTCAGCGCCAGATAAGCCAGCACCGTGCCGTGTATCCGGCTTGGCAATCGGCTCGGCGCGACGCGCCCGCGAACGCTCACGCAATTACTCCTTGGGGTCGCAGCGGCGCGCAGCATCTACTACACACGATGGTAGACCGCGGTGTGGCGATGGCCCGCCCGCGGGTCGGTTCCCGCAGACTTTTCCCAGATTCGCGAACTGAATGTCAGGCACTTTCGACGGGCGCGTAATTTTCACACCTGCCGGCGGTGGGTACCCGAAATCCTGCGCTGCAAGAGCCGGCCCTCCCGCACTAGGGTGGGATTCATCAGCTCGATGACCCAAGGACTGAGTCTGTGACGACACTCGAAGAGATCTCCACGCTGACCCAACCGCACCTTCCCGACGACTGGTCCGAGCTCGACTCGGCCGCCGTCGACACCATCCGGGTGCTGGCCGCCGACGCGGTGCAAAAGGTCGGCAACGGCCATCCCGGGACGGCGATGAGCCTGGCGCCGCTGGCATACACCCTGTTTCAGCGGGCGATGGTCCACGATCCCAGCGACACCTACTGGCTGGGCCGCGACCGGTTCGTCCTGTCCTGCGGGCACAGCAGCCTGACGCTGTACCTGCAGCTGTACCTGGGCGGTTTTGGGCTGGAGCTGTCCGACATCGAATCGCTGCGCACCTGGGGGTCGAAGACCCCCGGGCATCCGGAATTCCGGCACACCAAGGGCGTGGAGATCACCACCGGACCACTGGGCCAGGGCCTGGCCTCGGCGGTGGGCATGGCGATGGCCGCGCGCTATGAGCGCGGGCTGTTCGATCCGGACGCCGCCCCGGGCACCAGCCCGTTCGACCACTTCATTTACGTGATCGCCTCCGACGGCGACATCGAAGAGGGCGTCACCTCGGAGGCCTCGTCGCTGGCGGCCGTCCAGCAGCTGGGCAACCTGATCGTCTTCTACGACCACAACGAGATCTCCATCGAGGACGACACCAACATCGCCCTGTGCGAGGACACCGCCGCGCGGTACCGCGCCTACGGCTGGCACGTGCAGGAGATCGAGGGCGGCGAAAACGTCGTCGCGATCGAGGAGGCCATCGCCAACGCGAAGGCGGCCACCGACCGGCCGTCGTTCATCTCGCTGCGCACCATCATCGGCTACCCCGCGCCCAAGCTGATGAACACCGGCAAGGCGCACGGCGCGGCACTGGGCGACGAGGAAGTCGCCGCCGTCAAGGAGATCCTCGGCTTCGACCCGGACAAGAAGTTCGAGGTGCGCGACGAGGTGATCGCCCACACCCGCAAGCTGGTGGACCGCGGCAAGGAAGCCCACGAGAAGTGGCAGGCCGATTTCGACGCCTGGGCGCAGGCACAACCCGAACGCAAGGCGCTGCTGGACCGGTTGACCGCCGAGGAGCTGCCCGACGGCTGGGACGCCGACCTGCCGCGCTGGGAGCCCGGCTCCGACCCGATCGCCACCCGCAAGGCCTCCAACGAAGTTCTCAACGCGCTCGGGCCGAAGCTGCCGGAGCTGTGGGGTGGTTCGGCCGACCTGGCGGGTAGCAACAACACCACCATCAAGGGCGCCGATTCCTTTGGGCCGCCGTCCATTTCGACCAAGGACTACACGGCGCACTGGTACGGCCGGACGTTGCACTTCGGTGTGCGCGAGCACGCGATGGGCGCCATCCTGTCCGGCATCGTCCTGCATGGACCCACCCGCGCCTACGGCGGCACCTTCCTGCAGTTCTCCGACTACATGCGGCCCGCGGTGCGGCTGGCCTCGTTGATGGACATCGACACGATCTACGTGTGGACCCACGACTCGATCGGCCTTGGCGAGGACGGCCCGACCCATCAGCCGATCGAGCACCTCGCGGCGCTGCGCGCCATCCCGAACCTCTCGGTGGTGCGCCCGGCCGACGCCAACGAGACGGCCTACGCCTGGCGCACGGTCCTGGCCCGCGGCAACGGCAGCGGCCCCGTCGGCCTGATGCTGACGCGCCAGAATGTGCCGGTGCTGGAGGGCACCAGCGCCGAGGGTGTCGCCCGGGGCGGCTACGTTCTGGGCTCGGACGGCGAGGAGCCCGGCCAAGAGCCAGACGTGGTGCTGATCGCGACCGGCTCGGAGGTCCAGCTCGCCGTTGATGCGCAGAAGTTGTTGGCGGACAAGGACATTGTGGCGCGGGTGGTCTCCATGCCGTGCGTCGAGTGGTTCGAGTCCCAGCCGGAGGACTACCGCGACAGCGTGCTGCCGCCGACCGTATCGGCGCGGGTGGCCGTCGAGGCCGGGGTGGCCCAGTCCTGGCACAAGCTCGTCGGCGACACCGGCAGGATCGTCTCGATCGAACACTATGGCGAGTCCGCCGATTACAAAACGTTGTTCCGGGAATTCGGTTTCACCGCAGAAGCCGTCGCGGCCGCCGCGGAACAGGTAGTGGACAACTGAGAAAGGGCCTTTCAAATGACTCAGAACCCCAACCTCGCGGCGCTGTCCGCCGCGGGTGTATCCGTCTGGCTGGATGACTTGTCCCGACAGCGGCTGCAGTCGGGCAACCTGCAGGAGCTGATCGACACGAAAAGCGTTGTCGGCGTGACCACCAACCCGTCGATCTTCCAGAAGGCGCTCGCCGAGGGCGATGCGTACGAAGGCCAGATCGCCGAGTTGGCCGAGCGTGGCGCCGATGTGGACGCGACCATCCGCACCGTCACCACCGACGACGTGCGCAATGCGTGCGACGTGCTCAAGCGGGAGTGGGAGGCTTCCGACGGCGTCGACGGACGGGTGTCCATCGAGGTCGACCCTCGGCTGGCCGCCGAGACCGACAAGACCGTCGCCCAGGCCGTCGAGTTGTGGAAGATCGTCGACCGGCCCAACCTGTTCATCAAGATTCCGGCGACCAAGGCCGGCATTCCGGCGATCACCGCCGTTCTCGCGGAAGGCATTTCGGTCAACGTCACGTTGATCTTCTCCGTCGAGCGGCACCGCCAGGTGATGGACGCCTACCTGGCCGGCCTGGAAAAGGCCCGCGAGGCGGGCCACGACATCTCCAAGATCCATTCCGTCGCATCGTTTTTCGTGTCCCGGGTGGACACCGAGGTGGACAAGCGGCTGGAGAAGATCGGGTCCGACGACGCCAAGGCGCTGCTGGGCAAGGCCGGGGTGGCCAACGCGCGCCTGGCCTACGCGGCCTACCAGGAGGTGTTCGAGGGCGGCGATCGCTTCGAGTCGCTCAAGGCCGACGGCGCCCGGGTGCAGCGTCCGCTGTGGGCGTCCACCGGTGTGAAGAACCCCGACTACTCCGACACCCTCTACGTCACCGAGCTGGTGGCACCCAACACGGTGAACACTATGCCGGAGAAGACGATTGACGCCGTCGCCGACCACGGTGAGATCAAGGGCGACACCGTCACCGGCACCGCCGAGGACGCCCAGGCGGTGTTCGACAAGCTGGACCAGATCGGCATCGATCTGACCGACGTCTTCAAGGTGCTCGAGAACGAGGGCGTGGAGAAGTTCGTGGATTCCTGGACCGAGCTGCTGGAAGAAACTCAGAAGCAGCTGGGTTCCGCCTCCAAATGAGCCCAGCCCGCACCGCGCAACAATGGCATAACCCGTTACGGGACAAGCGCGACAAGCGGCTCCCGCGGATCGCGGGGCCGTGCGGGATGGTGATCTTCGGCGTCACCGGCGACCTGGCCCGCAAGAAGGTCATGCCGGCCATCTACGACCTGGCCAATCGCGGTCTGCTGCCGCCCAGCTTCTCGCTGGTGGGCTTCGCCCGCCGGGATTGGAGCACCCAGGATTTCGGCAAGGTGGTGCACGAGGCCGTCAAGGAACACTGCCGCACGCCGTTCCGCCAGGAGAACTGGGACCGGCTGGCCGAGGGATTCCGTTTTGTCCCGGGCGCTTTCGACGACGACGAGGCGTTCGGCCGGCTGGCCGAGACCCTGGACAAGCTGGACGCCGAGCGCGGCACGGGCGGCAACCACGCCTTCTATCTGGCCATCCCGCCGAATTCCTTCCCGATGGTGTGTGAACAACTACACAAGTCCGGCCTGGCGCGCCCGCAGGGCGAGCGGTGGAGTCGGGTGGTCATCGAGAAACCGTTCGGCCACGATCTGGAGAGTGCCCAGGCCCTGAACAAAACCGTCAACAGTGTGTTCCCGGAGGAGTCGGTGTTCCGGATCGACCACTACCTGGGCAAGGAGACGGTCCGCAATATCCTGGCGCTGCGGTTCGCCAATCAGTTGTTCGACCCGATCTGGAACGCGCACTACGTCGACCACGTGCAGATCACCATGGCCGAGGACATCGGACTGGGCGGCCGGGCCGGCTATTACGACGGCATCGGCGCCGCGCGCGACGTCATTCAGAACCACCTGATGCAGCTGCTGGCGCTGACCGCGATGGAGGAGCCGGTCAGCTTCAGCCCCTCGGCGCTGCAGGCCGAGAAGATCAAGGTGCTCTCGGCCACCCACCTCGCCGAGCCCCTCGATGAGACGACCAGCCGCGGTCAGTACGCCGCCGGCTGGCAGGGCGGCGAGAAGGTGGTCGGGCTGCTCGACGAGGAAGGCTTCGCCAAGGACTCGACCACCGAGACGTTCGCCGCCATCACGCTCGAGGTGGACACCCGCCGCTGGGCGGGGGTGCCCTTCTACCTGCGTACCGGAAAACGCCTGGGCCGCAGGGTGACCGAGATCGCCCTGGTCTTCAAGCGGGCGCCGCACCTGCCGTTCGATGCCACCATGACCGACGAGCTGGGCACCAACGCCATGGTGATCCGGGTACAGCCCGACGAGGGCGTCACGCTGCGGTTCGGCTCCAAGGTGCCGGGCACCGCGATGGAGGTCCGCGACGTCAACATGGACTTCTCCTACGGTTCGGCGTTCGCCGAGGAGTCGCCGGAGGCCTATGAACAGTTGATCCTCGATGTGCTGCTCGGCGAGCCGTCCCTGTTCCCGGTGAACGAAGAGGTCGAATTGGCTTGGGACATACTCGATCCCGTGCTCAACAATTGGGCGGCGGACGGTAAGCCCGAACCGTACGAGTCGGGCACCTGGGGTCCGGACTCGGCGTTCGAGATGCTGCGGCGCACCGGCCGGGAATGGCGGCGCCCGTGATCATTGATATGGAAGACACCACCACCACGGCGGTCAACAAGAGGCTCGACGAACTGCGGGAAAGGGTCGGGGCCGTGGCGATGGGCCGGGTGCTGACGCTGATCATCGCGCCGGACAGCGAGGATATCCTCGAAGAGTCGCTGCAGGCGGCCAACGACGCCAGCCATGAGCACCCCAGCCGGATCATCGTGACGATGCGGGGCAATCCGTATGCGGACAAGCCGCGCCTGGACGCCCAGCTGCGCGCCGGCGGGGACACCGGCGCCAGCGAAGTCGTGGTGTTGCGGCTGTCCGGTGCGCTCTCCGGCCACGCCGCCAGCGTGGTCACGCCGTTCCTGCTGCCCGACATCCCGGTGGTGGTGTGGTGGCCCGACGTCGCGCCGACGGTACCCGCGCAAGACCCGTTGGGGCGGTTGGCGATTCGTCGCATCACCGACGCGACCAACGGGGTGGACCCGTTGGCGGCCATCAAGAGCCGGCTGCCCGGATACACCGCGGGTGACACCGACCTGGCCTGGGCGCGGATCACCTACTGGCGTGCGCTGCTCACCTCGGCGGTCGACCTGGCGCCGCACGAACCGATCGAGTCGGCGCTGGTGTCCGGTCTGGCGACCGAGCCCGCCCTGGACGTGCTGGCCGGGTGGCTGGCCAGCCGGATCGACGGCCCGGTGCGCCGGGCGGTCGGCGAACTCAAGATCGAACTGGAGCGCAAGAGCGAAACCATCGTCTTGAGCCGGCCGCAGGAAGGAAGGACGGCCACGTTGAGCCGGACGTCGCGACCGGACGCCCTACTCCCCTTGGCGCGCAGGGAAACCGGCGAGTGCCTCGCCGAAGACCTGCGGCGGCTGGACGCCGACGAGGTTTACCAATCAGCGCTCGAAGGGATCGAGAAAGTGCAATACGTGTGAGCACCAGCATCGAGATTTTCCCGGATAGCAAGACGATGGTCGAGGCCGCCGCCGCGCGGCTGACCGACACCATCGCGAACGCCGTTGCGGGCCGCGGCCGGGCGCTCATCGTGCTCACCGGCGGCGGCAACGGCATCGGGCTGCTGCAGTCGCTGGCCGGACGCGAGATCGACTGGTCAAAGGTGCATCTGTTCTGGGGCGACGAACGCTACGTCCCCGAGGACGACGACGAGCGCAACGACAAGCAGGCGCGGGCGGCGCTGCTCTCCCAGGTCGACATCCCGTCGAGCCAGGTGCACCCGATGCCGGCCAGCGACGGGGAATTCGGCAGCGATCTGGCCGCGGCGGCGCTGGCCTACGAGCAGTTGCTGGCCGCCAACGCCGAACCCGGCGAGCCGGTTCCGAACTTCGACGTGCACCTGCTGGGCATGGGACCCGAAGGCCACATCAACTCCCTGTTCCCCGACACCCCGGCCGTGCTCGAAACCACCCGGATGGTGGTGTCGGTCGACGACTCGCCCAAGCCGCCGCCGCAACGAATCACGTTGACGCTGCCCGCCATTGCGCGTTCTCGCGAAGTCTGGCTGCTGGTGTCCGGCGGCGGCAAGGCCGACGCGGTGGCCGCCGCCATCGGCGGCGCGGCACCGGTTTCGGTGCCGGCCGCCGGGGCGGTCGGGCTGGACACCACGCTGTGGCTGCTCGACGAGGACGCCGCGGCGAAGCTGCCATCGGACACGTCCGCAGTCACGCGACACCAGGCGTGAGCTGGGCCGGTCGCTAAGAGACGGGGCATCCGTCCAGCCGCAGCGACAGTTCTGTCGACGCTCGGCTCAGCTGCACCGGAAAGTCTTGTTTGTCACCGTTACTCGCGACGACGAGGGTATGGCTGCCGGCGACCGGGCCGACGAGGTGGTAGTAGCCGTCGGCGCTTGACCGTCCGTGCGCGACCTGGCGACCGGCGTCGTCGACCAGCGTGAGTTCGGCGTCGGCAAGCGGCGCGGCGTCGACGCCACGCAGATGGCCGTATAGCACATTGCCCTCGGCCGACTCGACGATTTCCTCAGCGGCCTCGTCGTTTTCGTGTGCGGAGGGCACGTGGGCCCTGGCCACCAGGCCGTGCGCGGTGGCGAGCACCGGCAGGCCGAGGAACACCGCGCCTCCCGCAAGGTAGAACAGCGCCGCCTGACCGTAGTGAGCGGCCACGATTCCACCGAGCCACGGCGCGAGGCCGGCGCCGATGAACCGCACGAAGCTGTACGCCGCGGAGGCCGTGGGCCGCGGCACCGGCGATACCTGCATGACCGTGCTGGTGACCAGCGTGTTGTTCATTCCGATGAAGGCGCCGCTGGCTATCACGCAAGCGATCACCACGGGCGGGCGGGCGATCCACACTCCAATCGCCACCAAGTCCAGCGACATCAAGAACAGCGTCAGGTAGAGCGAGCGGGCGGTACCGAAGCGTCGCTGCGCCCACGGCGCGCAGAAGACCGCGAACACCGCGACGAGCAGGCCCCAGCCGAAAAACACCAAGCCCAGTTCGTGTATGCCGATCTTCATTGGATACGGCGAATAGCTCATGACGATGAAGAAGCCCGAGTTGTACAGCAGGGCGGCGACCGCGATGGTCGAAAGACCGCGATTGCGTAGCGCGTTGATCGGGTCCGCGATCCGCGCCCGCTCGGCCGGCAGTGGAGCCGGCGCAACCAACGTGAGCACGCAGATGAGGGCGACTCCCATGAGCGCGGCTACCCCGAAAAACGGCCCACGCCAACTGATCCCGCCAAGTGCGGCGCCCACCATCGGCCCCATCGCGATGCCGACACCCAGCGCGGCCTCATAGAGCACGATCGCGCCCGCGAAGCCACCGCTGGCCGCCCCCACGATGACCGCCAGCGAGGTGGCAATGAACAGCGCGTTGCCCAGACCCCACCCGGCCCGAAAACCTATGATTCCGTTCACTCCACCGGCGGCTCCGGCAAGGGCACTGAACACCACGATGATGACCAGTCCGACGACAAGCGTCAGCTTGGCGCCGATCCTGGAGGACACCCAGCCGGTGATCAGCATCGCCACCGCGGTGACCAGCAGGTAGCTGGTGAACAACAGCGAAATCTGCTCGGGTGTCGCGTGCAGCCGGCTCGCCATCGTCGGCAAGATCGGATCCACCAGACCGATGCCCATGAACGAGATCACACACGCGAAGGCAACGGCCCACACCGATCTCGGCTGACGCAGAAAGCCAGGCCCCCCGCGGGTTTTCGTCAACGCCATCCTCCTTCACGCCAGACGCGGGCAGAGATTTCGACAGGGAAATTAGATAGGAACCCTATCAAAATGGGAATGGTGACGCCTGCCACACCGGCTCGGCGCAGGGGTAATAATGACGGTCATGGCAGACAGAACCGCGCGCGGGGGGCAAGAGCGAAGCCGGATCAAGACGCTCACCCAGGCCGCGTTGAACGCCGACAAGACCGTGGAGCAGGTCGAAGACGTCCTCGACGGGTTGAGCATCACCATGAAGGAGCTGAGCAGTTCCCTGTCGGCCCTCAACGCCACGGTGGAACGCCTGGAAGCCGGCCTGGATCACCTGGACGGCACGATGACCAGCCTGGAC
>NZ_LZMG01000225.1:0-12282 GCF_001673615.1 Mycobacterium sp. 1245499.0 | reverse complement strand
CCAAGGGAGATGAATCATCGAGCGACGCAACGGAATTCGATAAGCGCAGCGAGAACTTCGTGCGGGCGACCCGCGGGATACATTGGTGAGACCATGAGCCTTCCAAAACCTGACCTGCAGACCACCGTTGTCATCACCGGCGCCTCGTCGGGTATCGGCGCCGAACTGGCCCGCGGGTTGGCCCGTCGCGGCTTCCCGCTGCTGCTGGTCGCGCGCCGGCGCGAGCGCCTCGACGAACTGGCCAATGAGGTGGGCCAGGAGTACTCCGTGGCCGTCGAGGTGCTGCCGCTGGATCTCAGCGACAGCAAGGCCCGCGCCAAACTGGCGGGCCGGCTGCGCACCGAGCCGATCGCCGGCCTGTGCAACAGCGCCGGTTTCGGCACCAGCGGGGTGTTTCACGAGTTGCCGCTGGAGCGCGAGAGCGAAGAGGTGACGCTGAACGCGCTGGCGCTGATGGAGCTCACCCACGCGACGCTGCCGGGCATGGTCTCCCGCGGGGCGGGCGCGGTGATGAACATCGCGTCGATCGCCGGGTTCCAGCCGGTTCCCTACATGGCGGTGTACTCGGCCACCAAGGCCTTCGTGCAGACGTTCTCGGAGGCGGTGCACGAGGAGTTACACGGCACGGGCGTGTCGGTGACCTGCCTGTGCCCGGGACCGGTGCCGACCGAGTGGGCCGAGATCGCCAACGCCGAGCGGTTCAGCATCCCCATCGCGCAGGTCGCGCCGCGCGACGTTGCCGAGGCGGCCATCGTCGGCATGCTGTCCGGCCGTCGCACGGTGGTGCCCGGGGTGGTGCCCAAGGTGGTCAGCACCGGCGGCCGGTTCGCGCCGCGCAGCCTGCTGTTGCCCGGCATCCGGATCGGCAGCCGATTCCGCGGCGGGCCCAAGAGCTGAGCGGGTCGCCGGGTCGGGGCCCGTCTCGCATCAACGAGCGAGACCGCGACATTGAACCTACGTACGCGACACGCCGAGACGGGTGTGCGTAGATGCAGTCTCGCGGAATATGGCGGCCCGCCGCGGCGCAAGTGCCGGATGAGGCCGGGCGCTAGGCTCGGGCGGTGGCTGCTGTGGACCTGACCGCCGATGTCCCGATGACCCCGCAGGACATGTGGGACCACGTCTCCGACCTGTCGGACCTGGGCGACTGGCTGACCATGCACGAGGGATGGCGCAGCGAGCTGCCCGACGAGATCGCCGAGGGCACCGAGATCGTCGGAGTGGCGCGGGCCAAGGGTTTCCGCAACCGGGTGACGTGGACGGTGACCACCTGGGACCCGCCGCACGAGGTGGCGTTGTCGGGGTCCGGCAAGGGCGGCGCCAAGTACGCCGTCACCCTCACCGTGCGACCCACCGGCGAGGGCTCGACGCTGGGTCTGCGGCTGGAACTGGGCGGCCGGGCGTTGTTCGGCCCGGTGGGCTCGGCGGCGGCGCGCGCCGTCAAGGGCGACATGCAGAAGTCGCTGAAGAACTTCGTCGAGTTATACGCCAACGACTGATCCGTGGCGTTCGCAAGCGCGCCGAAGCCGGGCGCGGCGGGTCGTCGCCAATAAACACAGACACACGCGGCGACACGCCCAACCAGTGTCGGTCCGCGGTCCTAGACTGGCGTCCCTATGAACCACTCGTCCTTCGTGCACCTGCATAACCACACCGAGTATTCGATGTTGGACGGTGCCGCGAAGATCGGGCCGATGCTGGCCGAGGTGGACCGGCTGCAGATGCCGGCGGTCGGGATGACCGACCACGGAAACATGTTCGGCGCCAGCGAGTTCTACAACGCGGCGACCAAGGCCGGGATCAAGCCCATCATCGGCGTCGAGGCCTACATCGCGCCGGCCTCGCGCTTCGACACCCGCCGGATCCTGTGGGGCGACCCGGGCCAGAAGTCCGACGACGTGTCCGGCAGCGGCTCCTACACGCACATGACGATGGTGGCCGAGAACGCCACCGGCCTGCGCAACCTGTTCAAACTGTCCTCGCTGGCGTCGTTCGAGGGCCAGCTCGGCAAGTGGTCGCGGATGGACGCCGAGATCATCGCCGAACACGCCGAGGGCATCATCGCCACCACCGGCTGCCCCTCGGGCGAGGTGCAGACCCGACTGCGGCTGGGCCACGAGCGCGAGGCGCTGGAATCGGCCGCCAAGTGGCGCGAGATCTTCGGCGCCGACAACTACTTTCTGGAGCTGATGGACCACGGCCTGTCCATCGAGACCCGGGTCCGCGAAGGGCTGCTCGAGATCGGCCGCAAGCTGGGCATCCCGCCGCTGGCCACCAACGACTGCCACTACGTCACCCGCGACGCCGCCCACAACCACGAGGCGCTGCTGTGCGTGCAGACCGGCAAGACGCTCTCGGACCCGAACCGGTTCAAGTTCGACGGCGACGGCTACTACCTGAAGTCGGCCGCCGAGATGCGCCAGATCTGGGACGACGAGGTGCCCGGCGCCTGCGACTCCACCCTGCTGATCGCCGAGCGGGTGCAGCCCTACGACGACGTGTGGGCGCCGCGCGACCGGATGCCGATCTTCCCGGTGCCCGAGGGACACGACCAGGCGAGCTGGTTGCACCACGAGGTGATGGCCGGGCTGCAGCGCCGGTTCCCGTCCGGCGTCGGCCAGGACTACGTCGAGAGGGCCGAGTACGAGATCAAGGTCATCTGCGACAAGGGCTTCCCGTCCTACTTCCTGATCGTCGCCGACCTGATCAACTACGCACGCTCGGTGGACATCCGGGTGGGGCCGGGGCGTGGCTCGGCGGCGGGCTCGCTGGTGGCCTACGCGCTGGGCATCACCAACATCGACCCGATCCCGCACGGTCTGCTGTTCGAGCGTTTCCTCAACC
Organism: Mycobacterium sp. 1245499.0; assembly: GCF_001673615.1. Classification (NCBI taxonomy): domain Bacteria; kingdom Bacillati; phylum Actinomycetota; class Actinomycetes; order Mycobacteriales; family Mycobacteriaceae; genus Mycobacterium; species Mycobacterium sp. 1245499.0. The sequence goes on along the minus strand of NZ_LZMG01000225.1, from coordinate 9,438 downwards.
CGGAGCGCCCGTCGGCACCCGACATCGATATCGACTTCGACGACCGTCGTCGCGGCGAGATGGTGCGCTACGCCGCCGAGAAGTGGGGTTCGGACCGCGTCGCGCAGGTCATCACCTTCGGCACCATCAAAACCAAAGCGGCCCTGAAGGATTCGGCCCGCATCCACTACGGCCAGCCCGGCTTCGCGATCGCCGACCGGATCACCAAGGCGCTGCCGCCGCCGATCATGGCCAAGGACATCCCGCTGTCGGGCATCACCGACCCAAACCACGAGCGCTACAAAGAAGCCGCGGAGGTCCGCGGTCTGATCGAGACCGACCCGGACGTGCGCACCATCTACCAGACCGCGCGCGGCCTGGAAGGCCTGATCCGCAACGCCGGCGTGCACGCGTGCGCGGTGATCATGAGCAGCGAGCCGCTGACCGAGGCCATCCCGCTGTGGAAGCGGCCCCAGGACGGGGCGATCATCACCGGCTGGGACTACCCGTCGTGTGAGGCCATCGGCCTGCTGAAAATGGACTTCCTGGGTCTGCGCAACCTGACGATCATCGGCGACGCGCTGGAGAACATCAAGTCCAACAGGGGAATCGACCTCGACCTGGAGTCGGTGCCGCTCGACGACAAGCCCACCTACGAGCTGCTCGGCCGCGGCGACACCCTGGGCGTGTTCCAGCTCGACGGCGGGCCGATGCGGGATCTGTTGCGCCGCATGCAGCCCACCGAGTTCAACGACATCGTCGCGGTGCTGGCCCTGTACCGCCCGGGGCCGATGGGCATGAACGCCCACAACGACTACGCCGACCGCAAGAACGGTCGTCAGGCGGTCAAGCCGATCCACCCGGAGCTCGAGGAGCCGCTGCGCGAGATCCTGGCCGAGACGTACGGCCTGATCGTCTACCAAGAGCAGATCATGTTCATCGCCCAGAAGGTCGCCTCGTACACGATGGGCAAGGCCGACGCGCTGCGCAAGGCGATGGGCAAGAAGAAGCTCGAGGTGCTCGAGGCCGAGTACAAGGGCTTCTACGAAGGCATGACCGCCAACGGCTTCTCCGAAAAAGCGGTGAAAGCCTTGTGGGACACCATCCTTCCGTTCGCCGGGTACGCGTTCAACAAGTCGCACGCGGCCGGCTACGGGCTGGTCTCCTATTGGACGGCCTACCTGAAGGCCAACTATCCGGCCGAGTACATGGCCGGCCTGCTGACGTCGGTGGGCGACGACAAGGACAAGGCCGCGGTCTACCTGGCCGACTGCCGCAAGCTCGGCATCACGGTGCTGCCGCCGGACGTCAACGAGTCCCTGGTGAACTTCGCCTCGGTGGGGCGCGACATCCGCTTCGGATTGGGCGCGGTGCGCAACGTCGGCGCCAACGTGGTCGGCTCGCTGATCGGCACCCGCAACGGCAAGGGCAAGTTCACCGACTTCTCGGACTACCTGAACAAGATCGAAGTGGCGGCCTGCAACAAGAAGGTCACCGAGTCGTTGATCAAGGCCGGCGCCTTCGACTCGCTGGGGCATGCCCGCAAGGGCCTGTTCCTGGTGCACACCGACGCGGTCGACTCGGTGCTGGGCACCAAGAAGGCCGAGGCCATGGGCCAGTTCGACCTGTTCGGCGGCGGAGAAGATGGGGTCGGCTGCGATTCCGTGTTCAACATCAAGGTGCCCGACGACGAGTGGGAGGACAAGCACAAGCTCGCCCTGGAGCGAGAGATGCTGGGGCTCTACGTGTCCGGGCACCCGCTGAACCAGGTGGCGCACCTGCTGACCGCTCAGGTCGACACCCAGATCCCGGCCATCCTCGACGGCGATGTCCCCAACGACACCCAGGTGCGGGTGGGTGGCATCCTCGCGTCGGTCAACCGGCGGGTCAACAAGAACGGAATGCCTTGGGCGTCAGCCCAATTGGAGGACCTCACCGGTGGCATCGAGGTGATGTTCTTCCCGCAGGCCTACTCGGTGTACGGGGCCGACATCGCCGACGACGTCGTGGTGCTGATCAAAGCAAAGGTCTCGCTGCGCGACGACCGCGTCGCGCTGATCGCCAACGAGCTTGTGGTGCCGGACTTCTCCAATGCCCAGCCGAACCGGCCGCTGGCGGTCAGCCTGCCGACGCGCCAGTGCACCATCGACAAGGTCACCGCGCTCAAGCAGGTGCTGGCCCGCCACCCCGGGACGGCACAGGTGCATCTGCGGCTGATCAGCGGGGACCGCATCACCACGCTGGAACTGGATGCCTCCCTGCGGGTTACGCCGTCGCCGGCGCTGATGGGCGACCTCAAGGCGCTGCTCGGCCCCGGCTGCCTGGGCGGCTAGGCGCTTCGTCGGATCACCGATCTCCGCGAGTGTGAAGTTGGTTTCACGCTCGCAACCGAACGTGAAGCTGGTTTCACACTGGGCGCCGGCGCTAGGTGCTCAATCCCAGCACGGCCTGGTGGTCGTGGGTCGGGACGATCGTGACCGCGTGACGCGCCAGGTGCAGTCGGTGCAGGGTCTTGAAGGTCTGCTCGCGATCCTCGTCCACCAAAAGACCCGGATAGCTTGACTTTTGGCGGACCATCTCGATCTGCATGGCGTGCCAGGCCGCGTCGCCGGCGATCAGGATCCAGCCGCGTTCCGTGTGGGCGAGCACCCCGACGCTGCCCGGGGTGTGCCCGGCGAGGTCGACCAGCAGCACGGACTGGTCCCCGAAGAGGTCGTGGCTTCGGGTGAAGGTGAGCACCGGCGGCCCGTCCAGCTCGTAGTCGACAACGGGCCTGCCGCGCAATGAATCCCGCACGCCGCCGACGGGCGCGACGGGCCCGGCGCCGATCCAGTCGCGTTCGGTGCGGTGCAGGTGCACGGGCAGCCCGGGCAGGTCCAGCAGGCCCGAGACGTGGTCCCAGTGCGCGTGGGTGGGCAGCGCGAAATCCAACGGCGCGGCAATGGGCGCCCGGCCCAGCGCGGTGATGGTGGGGACGGTGTCGGCCGGGGGACGGACCGCGACCCGCAGCACCGCGGGCAGTTGGGCGATCGCTCGTCGCTCGACGTCGACGCACACGGCGGGGTCGACGATGAAGGTGGCCTGCGGGTGCCCGACCACGAACGACGTCAGCGAGTTCTCGATGCGCGCCGGCGTGAAGGCGCCCTCGACAATCGCCGCGGTCGGCACCGACCGCGGCACCTGGGGCAGCGCGGTCACCGTCACGGTGCGGCCGGGCGTCGGCAGCCCGGCGTCGGCGACGCTGCGGATGAACCGCTCGTCGGGCCGCCGCGGGCGCACCATGCCGAGCACCAGTCCCGCTGCGGCGCTGCAACATTGGCGGATCCCGGGGGAGCGGACCGGGTCGGCCACCGGCGGTTGTGTCATGGCAGCTCCACCCGCACGATGACGCTGCCCGGCCACACCCCGCGGTCGCGGGTGCGCCGCAGCTTCTCTCTCGCGCACAGGTCTTGGTGCACGTTGGTCACGCCGGGAACCTTGATCAGCGGCACGATGTTCCATTGCCAGCCGTAGCGCCGGTGCAGCACGCGGTTGGCGCGTTCCGCGTCGGCGCCGGCGAGCACCGTGGCCCGGCCGGCCACCCAGGACGTCGCAGCCGCGCCCGGCCGCGGCCGGCCCCGGTAGTCGCAGGCCGCGAGTTCGACGTCGCGGCGCGCGGCCAGCCGCCGGGTCTTCGGGCCCACCTTGGTGCGGAACAGCAACCCGCCGTCGTCGAAGGCGAACCAGATCGGGGTGTCGACGGGGCTGCCGTCGCGGCGAAACGAGCGCAGCAGGGCGTAGCGAGACTCGCTGAGTTCTCGAGGGATGGTCATGACCACAGTCAAGGACTTAGAGTTGACTCGAAGTCAAGCACTGAATTCCCGGGAGGCCGCGATGGCGCCGAGCCTGACGATCGGTGAGGTGGCGCGCCAGGCCGGGGTGGCCGCGACGGCGTTGCGCTACTACGAGCAGATCGGCCTGGTGCCGGAGCCGGCGCGGCTGGGCGGCCAGCGCCGCTATGACGACTCGATTCTGGCCCGCCTGGAGGTGATCGCGCTGTGCAAGGCCGCCGGGTTCTCGCTGGAGGAGATCCAGCTGCTGTTCGCCGACGACGCGCCGGGGCGGCCGGTCAGCCGCGCCCTGGCCAAGGCCAAACTCGCCGAGATCGACGCGCAGCTGGAGTCGCTGGCCCGCGCGCGGGCCGTCATCGAATGGGGAATGCGCTGCACGTGCCCCTCAATTGACGCCTGTACCTGTGGCATTCACCCACCGCACACCGGCAAGGAGCCCGCATGACCCAGCATCCCATCGCCGTGCGGAACTTCTCGCACGTCTGCGTCGGCGTCTCCGACATCGAGGCCTCGTTGGCCTTCTACACCGCGGTGCTGGGCATGGACGTGGTGTTCGACGTCGAACTCGAGGGCGCCGCACTGGATTCGGTCACCGGCGGTGCCGCCCAGCGGGGCCGCATGATCGGCGGGCTGATCGGGGCCGCGATGGTGGAGCTGTTGTCGCTGGGCGCCGTGCCCGAGTGCCCGAGCGGTCCGCACCTGGGTTACACCAACATGTCGTTTCGCGTCGACGATCTCGACGCCACCTTCGACACCGTCACCCGCCACCACCCGGGCGTGCGGGCCGACCCGCCCGTCGACATCGGGGGAGTGCGGATGTTCTTCGTCTACGACCCGGACGGCACGCCGATCGAGCTGGTCGAGCTGCCCGGCGGCGCGACGAGCACGGTGCAGCTGTGGCGCCCCGGGTCGTGACCCGGCCCCGCCGGCGAAGTCGCGCGATATGTTCCCCGCCCCTGTGCTCGGACGTAGGCTCACGAAGGCGATGCTGATGCGGCGGCGAGGAGGACGGACATGACGACAGGGCAGGCCCCGGCCACCTTGTGCGAGGCGTTCCAGCGCACCGCGTCGATCGACCCCGAGGCCGTCGCGCTCCGGACGCCCGGCGGCGCCCGGACGCTGACGTGGCGAGAGCTCGCGGAGCAGGTGCGCAAGGTCGCCGCCGGCCTGGCCGGTCTTGGGGTCCGGCGGGGCGACACGGTGTCGCTGATGATGGCGAACCGGATCGAGTTCTACCCGTTCGAGATCGGCGCCCAACACCTTGGGGCCACATCGTTTTCGGTGTACAACACGTTGCCCGCCGAGCAGCTGACCTACCTGTTCGACAACGCCGGCACCAAGATCGCGATCTGCGAGGAACAGTACGTGGACCGCATTCGCGCCAGCGGTGCACCCATCGAGCACATCGTGTGCATCGACGGTTCGCCGCCCGGCACCATCTCGGTGAACGACCTGTATGCCGCCGCGCGCACGGATTTCGACTTCGAGGCCACCTGGCGGGCGGTGCAACCCGAGGACGTCGTCACACTCATCTACACCTCCGGGACCACCGGCAACCCCAAGGGCGTGGAGATGACGCACGCCAGCCTGCTGTTCGAGGCGCACGGGCTTGACGCCGTGCTCGGCAGCCGGTTCGCTGACCGGACCACGTCGTATCTGCCCTCGGCGCACATTGCCGACCGGATGATGGCCCTGTACCCGCTGGAGGTGTTCGGCACCCAGGTGACCGCCGTCGACGACGCGCGCGCCGTGGCGGCGGCGCTGCCCGACGTGCGGCCCACGGTCTGGGCCGCGGTGCCTCGGGTGTGGGAAAAGCTCAAGGCCGCAATCGAATTCGTTGCCGCCAGCGAGACCGACGACGTCAAACGCCAGGCGCTGCAATGGGCGATGTCGGTGGCCGCCAGGCGCGCCGCCGCGCTGGCGGGCGGCGAGCCCGAGCCGGCCGAGCTGACCGCCGAGTGGGCCAAAGCCGATGAGCTCGTGCTGTCCAAGCTGCGCGAGCGGCTTGGGTTCGGCGAACTGCGCTGGGCGGTGTCCGGCGCCGCGCCGATCCCCAAGGAAACACTGGCGTTCTTCGCGGGGATAGGCATCCCGATCAGCGAGGTCTGGGGCATGTCGGAGCTCAGTTGCGCTGCCAGCGTGGCACATCCGGACGACACGCGGCTGGGCACCGTGGGCAAGCTGCTGCCCGGCTTGGAGGGCAGGGTCGCCGAGGACGGCGAATTTCTGGTCCGCGGTCCGCTGGTGATGAAGGGCTACCGCAAGGAACCGGCGAAGACCGCCGAGGCGATCGACGCCGACGGTTGGCTGCACACCGGTGACATCATCGAGGTCGACGCCGACGGCTACCTGCGCATCGTCGACCGCAAGAAGGAGCTGATCATCAACGCCGCCGGAAAAAACATGTCGCCGGCCAACATCGAAAACGCCATCCTGGCCGCGTGCCCGATGGTCGGCGTGATGATCGCCATCGGCGAGGGGCGGCCCTACAACACCGCGCTGATGGTCTTCGACGCCGACTCGGTCGGCCCGTATGCCGCCCAGCGCGGCCTGTCCGACGCCTCGCCCGCCGCCCTGGCGGCCGACCCGGAGGTCATCGCGCAGATCGCCGCCGGGGTGGCCGCGGGCAACGAGAAGCTGTCCCGGGTGGAACAGATCAAGCGGTTCCGCGTGCTGCCCACCCTGTGGGAGCCCGGCGGTGACGAGATCACGCTGACGATGAAGCTCAAGCGCAAGCCGATCATGGCGAAATACGCCGAGGAGATCGAGCAGCTTTATGCGCCCGAACCGCATCCGGACGTGCACGAGCCCGCCGAGGCCGTGTCGGTGCAGCCGGCATGATCGGGGGACCGGCGGGCGCGGCCCGCGAAATGGGCCGCGTGGGTATACGAAAGCTGTTGCAGCGCACCGGCATCGTCGAGGAATCGACGTCGCCGCTGTCGACCGACCCGGCCGAAGTCGCCGATTTGCTGGGCGCGCCATGGTATGACGAGCGGCTGGGCAAGCTGGCCCACGAGCTGGGGCGCGACCTGGACAGCGTGCGCGCCGAGGCCGCAAGCTACCTGCGCGAGATGGCGCCCTCGCTCGACGAGCGGGCGGTGAAGGCCTGGCGCAGCTTCAGTTGCTGGCTGATGCGCGCCTACGACGTGCTGACCGACGAGGACCAGATCGCCCAGCTGCGCAAGCTGGACCGCAAAGCCACACTGGCGTTTGCCTTTTCGCATCGCTCCTATCTGGATGGGCTGCTGCTGCCCGAGGTGATCCAGGCCAACCGGCTCTCGCCCGCGCTCACCTTCGGCGGCGCCAACCTGAATTTCTTCCCGATGGGCGCCTGGGCCAAGCGCACCGGAACCATCTTCATTCGGCGCCAGACGAAGGACATTCCCGTCTACCGCTTCGTGTTGCGCGCGTACGCCGCGCAGCTGGTGCAAAACCACGCCAACCTGACCTGGTCCATCGAGGGCGGCCGGACCAGGACGGGCAAGCTGCGCCCGCCGGTGTTCGGGATTCTGCGCTACATCAGCGACGCCGTCGACGAAATCGACGGCCCCGAGGTGTATCTGGTGCCGACGTCGATCGTGTACGACCAGCTGCACGAGGTGGAGGCCATGACCACCGAGGCCTACGGTGCGACGAAGCGGCCCGAAGACTTCCGCTTCCTGATCCGGCTGGCGCGCCAGCAGGGTGAGCGGCTCGGCCGCGCGTACCTGGACTTCGGTGAACCACTGCCGCTGCGCAAGCGCCTCGAGGAGTTGCGCGCCTTGCAAGAGTCCGGCGCCAGCACCGAGATCGAACGCATCGCGCTGGACGTCGAACACCGGATCAACCGCGCCACGCCCGTCACCCCGACCGCGGTGGTGAGCCTCGCACTGCTGGGCGCCGACCGCTCGCTGTCCATCAGCGAGGTGCTGGCCACCGTGCGCCCGCTGGCGAGCTACATCGCGGCGCGCAACTGGAAGGTGGCCGGCGCCGCCGACCTGACCAACCGCTCGACCATCCGCTGGACCCTGCACCAGCTGGTGGCCTCCGGCGTGGTCAGCGTGTACGACGCCGGCACCGAACCGGTCTGGGGCATCGGGGCCGAACAGCACCTGGTCGCCGCCTTCTACCGCAACGCCGCCATTCACATCGTGGTCGATCGCGCGATCGCCGAGACCGCGCTGCTGGCCGCGACCGAGGACGCCGAGGGCTCGGTGGACGGGCTGGTCCAGCCGAGCGCCGTGCGCGATGAGGCGCTGAAGTTGCGCGAATTGCTGAAGTTCGAGTTTTTGTTCTCCGCGCGAGCGCAATTCGAGAAGGAGCTCGCCGACGAGGTCCGCCTGCTCGGGCGGGTGGATGACACCAGCAAGGCGGCCAGCGCGGGCGACGTGCGCGGCCTGCTGGAAAAGGCCGACGTGCTGCTGGCGCACCTCGTGCTGCGCCCGTTCCTCGACGCCTACCACATCGTCGCCGACCGGCTCGCCGACTACGACGACGAATCGTTCGACGAGGACGCGTTTCTCGCCGAATGTCTCGAGGTGGGCAAGCAGTGGGAGCTGCAACGCAGGATCGCCAGCGCCGAGTCGAGGTCAATGGAGTTGTTCAAGACCGCGCTGCGATTGGCCCGGCATCGTGAACTGGTCGACGGCGTGGCGGACCTGGATATCGCCCGGCGGCGCCGTGAGTTCGCCGAGGAGATCGCCGCGGCCGTCCGCCGGGTGAACACCATTGCGGAGCTGGCCAGGACCCAGTGAAACTCGCCTTGTCGCGCAACGTGATTGGATCACGCAATGGTCATCGGCCGATCAGATGCTCACCGATGCGATTCGAAGGGCTCCGTGGTGGGGAGCCCGGCTCCTTTCGGTAGGACCAGGTGGCCGCTGGTGTCGATGTAACCGGAGCGTTTCGTGGGCATCGGCAGGACGGGATTGGGGCACGGCTGATCGGTGCCGTCACCGCAGATACCACCGTTGAGGTACGAACGTTTCTGGACATCTGCAGGCCAGGGGTCGGCATGCATGCCGATCCATTGCGCCGGGAGGTTGTAGAAGAAGAAGAAGCAGGCACTCACCGCGGCGAATATGGCGAGGAAGCGGGTCAGTTGGATTGTGGCGAATCCACCTCGGACATGGTCGAGCCCGCGCTCGGCGACGGTGCGCCCCCGGTCGTCGGTGAAGAAACGCAGACAACACAGCGCGGTCAGGACACCGCCCCACATCAGGCCTTCGTAGACGGGCCATTGGTAATACGTTCCGGCGTTGATCGAAACCGCCCGAATCGCACCGGGATACACGTAGAACCCGATCGGCAAGAAGATCAGGCCCTCCATGACGAAGTCGAGCAAGATATTGAACGCGAAGGCAAGGGCGATCAAGGGTGCATTGCTGACGCCCGGCCAGCGGGCCTTGATCCTGCGCATCACCCAGCATCCGAGCATGACGATCAGCAGATTGCCGAATGAGTAGCCCGGCACGTTGGTCAGCAGCGGTTCCACGACCTGATGTCCGGGTACCTCCGGGGACACCCACCCCGGAATGTTCGACGACCAGGAACCCCGGTTCGGCATCCAGGTGTTGTAGGTACACCAGGTGTTCAGGTAGTTGAGCAGTGGATCCTGGAAGAACAGCAGACCCATCGAGACCATAAGCAT
>NZ_LZMG01000224.1:0-609 GCF_001673615.1 Mycobacterium sp. 1245499.0 | reverse complement strand
GCCGCCATCGCCGCCGCCAGGTTGACCGTGACGGTGGACTTGCCGACGCCGCCCTTTCCGGACGCGACGGCGTAGACCCGGGTCAGCGAATTCGGTTGTGCGAACGGGATAACGGGCTCGCGGGCATCGCCGCGCAGCTGCTTGCGCAACTCGGTGCGCTGCTCGTCGTTCATCACGTCCAAGGTGACCTTGACCGCGCCGGTGCCCGGGACGTCGGCGACCGCCTGGCTGACGCGGTCGCTGATCTCGGTCTTCTTCGGGCAGCTGGCGGTGGTCAGGTAGATCCCGACGTGCACCGTCCCGTCGGGCTCGGTGTCGATGCTCTTGACCATCCCGAGTTCGGTGATCGGACGCCGCAGTTCGGGATCGATCACCTTGCCCAGGGCGGTGCGGATAGCCGCGGTCAGGCCGGCTGCGGAATCGGAGGGGTCATTGCTGGACATCACCGCCGAGTGTATGCGTCTGCGACGGGGTCATTCGGCGGCGACCTCTAGTTGGCCGGACCGGGTCCCGCCGGCTTGGGCTTGGGTGCGCCGGGGGCCGCGCCCGACGGGCCGGCGGGCTTGGGCGCCGATGCGGCCTGCGAGGGTGCGGCGGCCGGGGGCGGCA
>NZ_LZMG01000223.1:0-9295 GCF_001673615.1 Mycobacterium sp. 1245499.0 | reverse complement strand
CAATCATCGTCGTCGACGACTCGATCGTGCGCGGCAACACCCAGCGTGCCCTGTTGCGGATGCTGCGCGAGGCCGGCGCCGTCGAAGTGCACGTGCGGATCGCCTCACCGCCGGTCAAATGGCCCTGCTTCTACGGCATCGACTTCCCGTCACCGGCGGAGCTGATCGCCAACGCGGTCGAGGACAAGAAGGAGATGCTCGAGGCGGTGCGGCATGCCATCGGCGCCGACTCGCTGGGCTACATCTCGCTGCGCGGCCTGGTGGCGGCCTCCGAGCAGCCGGCCTCGCGCAGCATCCGCAACAGGGCACGCTGGGTGTTGCCGCGCACGATCGAGTCGTCGACGACGATGAGTCGCTTACCTCGGATCACCTCGCGAAGGGGGTTGAGCTTCAGCCGGATGCCGAGCTGGCGGATGGTCTGCGACGGCTGGATGAAGGTGCGCCCGACGTAGGCGTTCTTCATCAGCCCCTGGCCGTAGGGAATGCCCGACTCCTGGGCGTATCCGACCGCGGCGGGCGTGCCCGACTCGGGGACGCCGATCACCAGGTCGGCCTCCACCGGACGTTCGCGGGCCAGCCGGCGGCCGATCTCCACCCGGGTCGCGTGGACGGACCGTCCGGCGATCGTGCTGTCCGGTCGCGCCAGGTAGACGTATTCGAAGACGCAGCCCTTGGGGGTGGGGTTGGCGAAACGCGTGGAGCGGACGCCGTCGGCGTCGATCGCCAGCAGTTCGCCCGGTTCGATGTCGCGGACGAACGAGGCGCCGACGATGTCGAGCGCCGCCGTTTCGGAGGCCACCACCCAGCCGCGATCCAGCCGTCCCAGCGAAAGTGGCCGCACCCCATGGGGATCGCGACAGGCGTACAGCGTGTTCTCGTCCATGAAGGTCAGGCAGAACGCGCCGCGCACGGTCGGCAGCAGGTCCAGCGCCGCCTGCTCCAGGGTGGCGTCCGCCGCGCCGTGGGCCAGCAGCGCGCCCAGAATGTCGGAGTCGGTCGTCGCCGGTGCGGGGGCGCGTTTGGCGATCAGCCCCTCGTCGCGGGCGCGGGCGGCGAGCTCGGCGGTGTTGACCAGGTTGCCGTTGTGTCCCAGCGCCACCCCGGTGCCGGCCGCGGTGTTGCGGAACACGGGCTGGGCGTTCTCCCAGGTGGTGTCGCCGGTGGTCGAGTAGCGGCAGTGCCCGATGGCGACGTGGCCCTGCATGGCGCCCAGCGTCTGCTCGTCGAACACCTGGCTGACCAGGCCGAGATCTTTGAAGACCAGCACCTGGGAACCGTCGGCGACGGCGATGCCGGCGGCCTCCTGGCCGCGGTGCTGCAGCGCGTACAAGCCGTAATAGGTGAGTTTGGCGACGTCCTCGCCGGGGGCCCAGACTCCGAATACACCGCATTCTTCGCGGGGTGCGTTGAAGTCCTCTTCGGGTTCTTGGACGGTCACGATTAGGCAGCTCCCCGGGGAACGGTTGGTGACGTAACGGAGTCTACGGGCAGCGCCGCCGCGCCGACGAATCCGCCGGGCGTGTTGCGCGACAAAATGCCAGCGCAAATACCTAAACCTGCAGTTCAGGGTTATGTTCAGCCGAGATCGAACAGCGGCAGCCAGTGTTCAATCTCACCCGCTCGCGAGCCGGAAAGGCGCAGCGCACCGGTGCGCTGCGCCTCGCCGAACGGCAACTCCCCGATGGCCAGCAGCAGCCAGGTCCGCGGGTCGGTTTCCACCACGTTGGGCGGTGTTCCGCGGGTGTGCGTGAGCCCGGTGATGCACTGCACCGCGACGAACGGCGGGACGCGCAACTCCACGCTGCGCCCGGGCGCCACCGCGGCCAGGGTGCGGGCGGTGAGCCGGACGGCCGTCGCCAATTCCTGCCGCTCGGGCTGCGGACCGGATTCGTCGCGCAGCCACTCCGCGACCGCCAACACGGCCTGCCGGGCCTTGGCCGGATCGGCTTTGTCGCGGGGGGCCATACCCTAGGGTCTCAAAACCATGGAGCCCCGTCGCCCAAGGGCGCGGCCGCCGTACCGTACCGCCGGCCTGGTGACGGTCGTGATCATGGGATTGCTCGGGTCGCTTCTGTACCTGCAATTTCGCGGCGCCCTGACGCCGACCACGAAGTTGACCATGGTGGCCGCCCGGGCGGGTCTGGTGATGGATCCCGGTTCCAAGGTCACTTACAACGGGGTGCAGATCGGCCGAGTGTCCAGCATTTCGGAGACCACGCATGGCGGCAGGCCGGCCGCCAAGATAGTCCTGGACGTCGCCCCGAAATACGTCAAGCGGATCCCGGCCAACGTGGTCGCCGACGTCAAGGCGACCACGGTGTTCGGCAACAAATATGTTGCCTTAAGCGCACCGAAACAGCCTGCAGCACAAACGATCACACCGTCTATGGTGATAGATGCAACATCGGTGACCACCGAGTTCAACACCCTTTTCGAGACACTCACCTCGATCGCGGAGAAGGTCGATCCGGTCAAACTGAACCTCACACTCAGCGCCGCCGCCCAGGCGCTGAGCGGAATGGGCGAGCGGTTCGGTGCCTCGCTCGCCGACGGCAATGCCGTCCTCGACGACCTGAACCCCCGGATGCCGGCCCTGCGCAACGACATTCGGCGGCTGGCGGCCCTGGACGATACATATGCGAACGCCTCTCCCGACCTGTGGGACGCGCTGGACCACGCGGTGACGACCGCGCGCACACTCGACTCGCGGCACCGCGACCTCGACGCCGCGCTGCTGGCGGCCGCAGGGCTGGGCAACGCCGGCGCCGACGTCTTGGGCCGCAGCGGGCCATTCTTCGTCCGCGGCGCCGTCGACCTGGTTCCCAGCAGCCAGCTGCTCGACGAATACAGTCCCGAAATCTACTGCACCATACACAACTTCGACGAAGTCGCGCCGAGAATCCACAACGCGCTGGGCGATAACGGCTACTCGCTGGGCGCCCACGCCTCAGGCGCCATCGCGGGGGCGCCCAATCCCTATATCTGGCCGGAGAACCTGCCCCGCACCAACGCCAGGGGCGGCCCGGGCGGACGGCCGGGCTGTTGGCAGAAGATCACCCGGGAACTGTGGCCCGCGCCGTTTTTGGTGATGGACACCGGCGCAAGCATGGCTCCTTACAACCACTTCGAGGTCGGTTCGCCGCTCGCGGTGGAATTCGTGTGGGGCCGCCAACTCGGTGACTACACCATCAATCCCTGACCGTCAGCGGCGCGACGACTGCACCGCCAGCACCGCGATCGCCCCGGCTTCATTGATGGCCAGGTGCGCCAGCGTGGGTGCGGCCAGGCTGCCGGAACGATCGGCCAGATAACCGAATAGCCAGCCCGCGATCCCGGTCACCAGCACGGTGCCGGCCACCGGCTCACCCGTCGCCCGCGCGTCGGCGATGTGCGAGAGACCAAAGGCGCTGGCCTGCAACAGTCGCCCACCGCGTGCGCCGAAAGCGACGGCGCCGGCGGTGGCCAGCGCACCGCGAAAGGCGGACTCCTCCGACCACACCGTGCCCACGGGTATCCGCAGCAACAGCCACTCCGGCGACGCCGCCGGCGGCTCGCGGCCGGCCATCGATCGGCGCACCGACGCCAGCTGAGTCGTCGCGGCCACGGTGGCCGCCGCCGAGCAGGCGAACAGGGAGCCCAGGCACAGGCCGGCCCACAGCCGGGGCGGCCGCAGGCCCAGCGGAGCGCGCGTGACCAACACGAGCAGCCCACCCACCGCGGCCTGCAGCGCTGTCCGCCAGTTGGCCGGCAGCCTAGGACTGACGAAACTCCAGCCGACCAGGGCGGCGGCCAGCGACAGGGCGCGGATCCGACGAAAGGCCATGTCGGACATCAGGATTCGCCGCGAGCACTCATCCGAAGAGCCGCGGCAACACCGCCTCGGACGTCTCGCGCAATTCGGCCAGGGTGATCGTGAACAGGCCCTGCACCTCCACCGCGTCGGAGGCCTGGTCGACGACGCCGATGCGCACCGCCGCCAGCCCCCGCGCCTCGCACATCGACCGGAACCGGCTCTCCTCGGTGCGCGGCACCGCCGCCAGCACGCGGCCGGCCGACTCGGAGAACAACGTCACGAACGGATCGGCGCCCTCGGGAAGCACGATGCGGCAACCGGTTTCACCGGCCAGGGCCGCTTCGACGACGGCCTGCGCGAGGCCGCCTTCGGACAGGTCGTGCGCCGCGGACACCAGGCCGTCGCGCGATGCCGAGCGCAGCACCTCACCCAGCAGCTTCTCGCGGGCCAGGTCCACCTGGGGCGGCAGACCGCCCAGGTGGTCGGCGGTCACCTGGGCCCAGATCGAGCCGTCGAACTCGTCGCGGGTCTCGCCGAGCAGCATGAGGGTTTCCCCGGGCTCGGTGCCCAGGCCGGTGGGGATACGCCGGGCGACGTCGTCGATGACGCCGAGCACCCCGACCACCGGGGTGGGCAGGATCGCCGCCGAGCCCGTCTGGTTGTAGAAGCTGACGTTGCCGCCGGTGACCGGAATCCCCAGTGCCACACAGCCATCGGCGAGTCCCTTGACGGCCTGCGAGAACTGCCACATCACACCGGGGTCCTCGGGTGAACCGAAGTTCAGGCAGTTGGTCACCCCGACGGGGGCCGCTCCGGTGACCGCGACGTTGCGGTAGGCCTCGGCCAGCGCGAGCTGGGCTCCGGCGTAGGGATCCAGCTTCGTGTAGCGGCCGGAGGCGTCGGTCGACAAGGCGATGCCGCGGCCGGTGGACTCGTCGACGCGCAGCACGCCGCCGTCGGCGTGCTCGGCCAGCACCGTGTTGCCCCGCACGTATCGGTCGTACTGCTCGGTGATGAAGGCGCGGCTGCACAGGTGCGGGCTGCCCAGCAGCGCAAGCAAAGTGGCGCGCAGTTCGTCACCGCTGGACGGTCGTGGCAGCCGGGTCGACCTGTCCGCGTTCAGGGCATCCTGCGTGTCGGGGCGGGCGACCGGTCGCTGGTAGACCGGGCCTTCGTGGGCGACGGTGCGCGGCGGGACGTCGACCACGGTCTGGCCGTGCCAGGTGATCCGCAACCGGTCGCCGTCGGTGACCTCGCCGATCACGGTGGCCAGCACGTCCCACTTGCGGCACACCGCCAGAAAGGCGTCGACGTTGTCCGGGGTGACCACCGCGCACATCCGCTCCTGGGACTCGCTGCACAGGATCTCCGCGGGCGTCATACCGGTGGTGCGCAGCGGCACAGTCTCCAGCTGGATCGCCATGCCACCGTCGCCGGCAGAGGCCAATTCCGAAGTGGCGCATGATAATCCAGCGCCACCCAGGTCCTGGATGCCGACCACCAGATGACCGGCGTACAGCTCGAGGCAGCACTCGATGAGCACCTTCTCCATGAACGGGTCGCCCACCTGAACCGAGGGCAGCTTCTTGCGCGAGTTCTCCGCGTCGAAGGTGTCCGACGCCAGCACCGACACCCCGCCGATGCCGTCCAGCCCGGTGCGGGCCCCGAACAGGATGATCTTGTTCCCGGCGCCCGAGGCGAAGGCCAGATGCAGGTCCTCTTGGCGCAAGACGCCGACGCACATGGCGTTCACCAAGGGGTTGCCGGCATAGCACGCGTCGAAGACGGTTTCGCCGCCGATGTTGGGCAGGCCCAACGAGTTGCCGTAGCCGCCGATGCCGCGCACCACGCCGTCGAGCACGCGGCGGGTGTCCGGCGCGTCGGCCGCGCCGAACCGAAGCTGGTCCATCACCGCGACCGGTCGCGCGCCCATCGCCATGATGTCGCGGACGATGCCGCCGACGCCGGTGGCCGCACCCTGGTAGGGCTCGACGTAGGACGGGTGGTTGTGCGATTCGACCTTGAAGGTGACGGCCCAGCCGTCGCCGATGTCGACGACGCCGGCGTTCTCGCCGATCCCGGCCAGCATGCCGGTGCGCATCTCGTCGGTAGTGGTCTCGCCGAAGTAGCGCAGGTGCACCTTGGATGACTTGTAGGAGCAGTGCTCGCTCCACATCACCGAGTACATCGCCAGCTCGGTGTCGGTGGGGCGACGGCCCAGGATCTCGCGGATGCGCTGGTACTCGTCGTCTTTGAGGCCCAGCTCGGCGAACGGTTGCGGCTCGTCGGGAGTGGTGGCGGCGTGCTCGACGGTGTCGATGGCCTGGGTGGGCGCGCTGGTCCCGGGGACAGTCACGCCAGACAGTCTAGGGCTGGGCGGCGTGCAGGCGCTCTCGCCGCCCCAGCAGGCATAGCGGGACCTAGACGCCGCGGAGCAGGTCTGCGGTTTCGGTGTCCGCGGGGTAGAACAATTCGACGGCCAGTTCGGCGAGGGTGACCTCCAGCGGCGTCCCGAACGTCGTCAGCGTGGTGAACATGGACAACCGTCGGCCCCCGCCGACGTCGAGGATGAACGGAATGAGCAGCGACGCGCTCTCCGGCGTGCGCCGCGCTTCGGCCGCGGCAGCGACACCCGGGTAGTCGCGCACCTCCTTGTCGAGCGCCGCCAATCCCGGGTCGCCGGTGAGCGCGACGGTGCGCCGCAGTTGGTTCAGCAGGTAGCCGGCCCAGTCCGGGAAATTCAGGGTGCGTCCGGCCAGGCCGTCGGGGTGCAAGCACAACCGGTAGACGTTGGCCGGCGGCCCCAGCAGCTCCTCGGGTAGGCCGGCGGTCAGCGCGGAGGCTGCGGCGTTGGTCCCCACGATGTTCCAGCAGCGGTCGATGAGGATGCCCGGGTAGGGGTCGTGCGCATCGAGCAGGCGTTGCACCGCTTCGCGAGCCGGGGAAAGGGCGGGGTCCTCCAGCGGGCGCGATTGGTAACGCGGCGCGAAACCTGCGGCGAGCAGCAGCGTGTTGCGTTCCCGCAGTGGTATATCGAGTCCGTCGGCGAGGGTGAGCACCATTTCCGGACTGGGGCGCGAGCGTCCCGTCTCGATGAAACTCAGGTGCCGCGCCGAGACGCCGACGCTCAGCGAGAGATCGAGCTGACTCACGCGCCGTCGCGTCCGCCATTCGCGCAACAAGGCACCGACCGCCGCTTGACTCACCAGGCCACGGTAACCACGTCTGTGCGCTCACGGCGATGACCTCTCAGGTAATTGCGATGCCGCACTGCGCGGCGACACGCTTGCTGCACGCGCTCGATCGGAGCGCCCGATCCAAGGAGGAACCATGACGGACGTCCAATCTGCGCCGAAGTTCAGCGCCGAGGTCTTCGCTGCATACTGGGCCGCACCCACCATGTCGCGCGGCTTCGACATCCTCGCCGAGGACATCGTCGGCTACTGGCCCGGCGATGCGGAGCCGGTCCGGGGAATCGAGGCGTATACGGCGAAAATCGCCGAATTGCTGGAGGCTGCACCCGATTTGCGACTCGAGGTGATCGACAGCGCTACCGTCCCTGCTGCCGCCGAAGGTGAGGAACTCGTGTTCTTGCACTACGTCGGTCATGGCACCGGCCCGGACGGACCGTTTCAGATCCGGGGCATCGACCGGGTCCGCACCCGCGACGGGATCGTGGTGGAGAACGTGATCCGCTACGAGCCGGCTTTCCTGGGTCAGCGCTGAGCGAGCGCTACTGACGCACGACGCAGAACACGTTGCCCTCGGGGTCGGCCAGCACCACCCACCGGAAGGTGTCGCCGAATTGGTGCCGGCCGACCTCGGTCGCTCCGGCCGCCGTCAGTCGGGACACCTCGGCGTCGACGTCGGCCGCGCTCAAATCGAGGTGCACGCGGTTCTTTCCGGGCGTCGGGTCGGGCACCTTCTGGAATCCGAGCCGCAGCCCTTCCGGAAAGGTCACCGCGGTGAACTCGCCGGCGAGCACATCGTGCGTCGAGCCGCCGAACTGGGCGGCCCACCAGGCGGCCAGCTTCGCCGGGTTGTCACAGTCAAAGGTCAGCATCTCCACGTTGAGCGCCATAACGCCAGACCCTAGGCGTGATGGGGCCCGGGCGGAAGGAACGCGCGGCTAATCCACCGTCACGAAGTCGGCCATCATGGCCATGTCTTCGTGCTCGAGATTGTGGCAATGCAGAAGGTAGGAACCGGTGTAGTCGGTGAATCGGATGAGGACTTCGACCGCCTCGGCCGGCCGGACGTCGACGGTGTCCTTCCAGCCCAAGTCGAACCGTCCCGGTGCGCGATTGTTGCGTGAGATCACTTGGAACGGGTTGAGGTGCACGTGGACGGGATGGTGGAATTCGGTGATGAACCGCCAGATCTCTGCGGTACCGAGCTTGGGACGCGCCAGCGCCCGGCCCGGTTGATACGACAGGTCGTTGATCGTCCACGCGCCCCCTCTTCCGAGGCGGAAGAGGAACGTGCGGGTGGCCACGGCATCGTGTCGGTTAAGACCCGCTGCGCTACTGCTGAGCAGTTCGGGGATGGCCGACTCATCGGAGCGGTCGGCGCCGACGATGTCGAATCGCATGACCTCACCGGCGTTTTCGGTACCCAGCAGGTTGACCAGGCGCACGCTTGTGCCGCGCCGGTACCGGCTGAAATCGACCACGACATCAAAGCGTTCGGCCGGAGCGATGTCGATGAAATCGTGGCCGACCGGTCGCGCGAGCAATCCGCCATCACTGCCGATCTGCACCAGCGCCGACCCGCCGGGCGGCTGTGGGTCTAACTGGAGTCGATAGCGACGGGCGTTGGATGCGTTCAGTAGCCGCAAGCGATAGCGGGCGGGGTCGGTCTCCAACACCGGCCACGGCGCGCCGTTGACGAGGATGACGTCACCGAGGACGCCATTCATGTAGTCGCCGGTTACTCCGCCGCCGTCCGCGGCGGGGTACCGAAAGGAGCCATCGGCGGCGAAGGCACGATCGGTGATCATCAACGGAATGTCGCGCTCGGCGCGAGGCAGCGGCAATGCGTCTTCCTCATCGTCATGGATCACGTGAAAACCGGCCAGGCCGTGCCACACAGCGGCGCCCGTATACCCCATGCGGTGATCGTGGTACCACAAGGTAGCGGCCCGCTGGTTCATCGGATAAACGTATTCACGCTGTCCGACAACGCTATTGCGCGTCATGCCATCCGCACTGGATTGATCGCCTTGGGGCAGGATGAAGTCGACGGGGTATCCATCGTGGTCTTGCGGGGTGTGCCCGCCATGCAGATGCACCACGACCGGCACCGGCAGAGCGTTGCGATGCCGCACCACGGCTCGTCGGCCGGACCGGGAAACGATGGTGGGGCCGGGAAAAGTCGTGTTGTACGTCCATGCCGCAGTGGTCAACTCGGGCAGTATGCGCAAGTGCGAGATCTGCTGGGTGATCTCGTAGTAGTCGGTGCCGGCATCGCTGCTGACCGGTGCCAATTGCTCCGGGATCGGCA
>NZ_LZMG01000222.1:0-6210 GCF_001673615.1 Mycobacterium sp. 1245499.0 | reverse complement strand
CCGCCGCGCCGGCCTGACCATTGTCCGACAGCGCACGGCCCAACGCGGTGAGCGCTCGCTCCATCTCATTGGTCAGGGGATGCCTGGCGGCGCCAGGCAACGCGTGGCGCAGTTGTGCCGTCACCATGCGTTGGTACTCCGCGGGAAGGTCCGGAAGGGCCATGGCGAAGACGTTGAAAACCTGGGCGCAGGTCTGGTGTTGCCCGCCCTGGGCGGCACCCACCGCGATGCTCGAAAGTGCGGACAACACTTCCGGAATCGCGGTGTCACGGTAAACGACCGGCAGCGGTTCGTCGTCGGGCTGCGTTCCACCGGATGACGGCGATCGGTGCACCCAGTGCGCCAACAGGGTGTGCAATCCGTCTATCGTCACCAAGGCCGCTTCCGGATCGCGCTGTGTAGCCGACGCCCATCCGATGCTCGAGAGCTGATGCACCCCGTAAACCGGTTCCCGGTTGAGTTGTCGCTCACGGCCGCAGCGCAACGCGTCATAAACCGCCCCGGCCAGCCGTTCCCGGTCGGCCTGACGCTCGGCACGCACCCCGGCGAGTGCCGATCCTTCGACCATGTGGCTACCCAGCCTGACGCAAAACTCGACTTCGACTGCGCCGCTGGTTGATTCGAGAGCCCGACCAAGGCTGTCCACGTCGATGTCGACGAGATAGCCGCTGCACTCCGACCGAACGATGGTGGTGGGCAGCCGCTCGAGTTGAGGTTTGTCCCGCAGCCGCCGCAACCACGCCGACTGCTCGGCACGGGTGGCGACGGTGAGCTGCACGATGCGTTCGACCACCGAGGGCGGACGCAGCTGGTCGAGAACCAGGTAGCCGAAGACCACCAGCCCCACCAGCGCGAGCACGCTCAAGATCAGCGCGACGACGGTGGAAAACACGGCTCGTTGCGGATCGGCCAACGTCAGCACGATCACGTAGTACGTGGAGAGCCCGGCGAAGTATCCGAAGAAGGCCTTGTGGGCGCGGCGACTGAGAAATTGCTCGACGACCACCCACGTGAAGACATCGGCCATCCGGTTCACCAGCGTCAAAAGCAGAAAGAACGTGATGGTCATCAAGGTGAGCACGCCCGGCGCAACGGTGCGCAACATCGACTGGTTCTGTTGCGGCGGCGCCACTTTGGCGAGAGCCTGCTGAACCGGCTGCAGCCACCCGATATCGGTGCGGTCCAACACGCTGGTGACGACCGCCAGCACGATGAACCCCAAGATCATCACCAGCGGCACGGCCAGGAATTCCTGCAGCGACCGCCGCAAGCCGCTTTCCCGCCGTGGCCGCGCGGGGCCGGCCGTACCAGGCATCCCCTCACCTGCTCCCGTGACACGCCAACATGTTTCCCACTGATACCCGCGAGATCATCGATGAATCCGCATCCGTGAGCGCCGCAGAGCACGACGCCGAGAAAGGTCGCAGCATTCGATACCGAACCGCGGACGCGGCCATAGGATCGTCGACGTGTCCGCGATCCAACGCATCGAACTCACCCTGCTGGCGACGGGATTGATCTTCATCCTGGCCTCGGCGGCACAGGCGCGCTATCGCTTCGTCAAACACCGTCGCGCCGGCCGGCGGTTCTACTGGGCGACCGCGGCCATCGGCATCGTCTGCTTTGCGGTCGGGACGGGGCAACTCTGGCCGAACGGCGTGCTCGCGGCGGCGGTGTTTTCCGCCATCGTCGCCTTTTCGGCCTACCTCACCACGCCGTATTTGAAGATCGGCGGGCGAATCTACGCGTCCTCGCCGGAGAACCGTCAGCCCGACCCGTAAGGACGCTATGCCGACCCGTGACTTCGAGACGCTGCTGTACCGGACGGCCGGCCCGGTCGCCACCATCACGCTGAACCGCCCGGACCAGCTCAACACGATCGTGCCGCCGATGCCCGACGAGATCGAGGCCGCCATCGGGCTGGCCGAGCGCGATCAAGACATCAAGGTCATCGTGCTGCGCGGTGCGGGCCGGGCGTTCTCCGGCGGCTACGACTTCGGCGGCGGCTTCCAGCACTGGGGCGAGGCCATGATGACCGACGGGAAATGGGATCCGGGCAAGGATTTCGCGATGGTCAGCGCCCGCGAGACCGGCCCGACCCAGAAATTCATGGCCATCTGGCGGGCGTCCAAGCCGGTGATCGCCCAGGTACACGGCTGGTGCGTGGGCGGGGCCAGCGACTACGCGTTGTGCGCCGACCTCGTCATCGCCAGCGAGGACGCGGTGATCGGCACGCCCTACAGCAGGATGTGGGGCGCGTATCTGACCGGGATGTGGCTCTACCGGCTGAGCCTGGCCAAGGCCAAGTGGCACTCGCTGACCGGCCGGCCGCTGACCGGCGTGCAGGCCGCCGAGATCGAGTTGATCAACGAGGCGGTGCCATTCGAGCGGCTGGAGGCCCGCGTCGCCGAGATCGCCGCCGAGCTTTCGCAGATCCCGTTGTCGCAGCTGCAGGCCCAAAAGCTGATCGTCAACCAGGCCTACGAGAACATGGGGCTGGCGTCCACCCAGACGCTCGGCGGCATTCTCGACGGCCTGATGCGCAACACCCCAGACGCGCTGGCCTTCATCAAGACCGCCGAGGCCGACGGCGTGCGCGCGGCGATCGAGCGCCGCGACGGCCCCTTCGGCGACTACAGTCAGGCCCCGCCGGAGCTGCGGCCCGATCCAAAGCACGTCATCGTCCCTGATCGCGACTGATACTGAGATGCACTAGCCAAATCCTGGCAGTGAGCTGGGAACTGTTCCCGGCGGGCCAAAAAGTGCTACCGTAACGGCTATGTCTCGGCTGAGTTCTGGCCTGCGTGCAGGCGCCGTGTTCCTTGCTCTGGGTGTTACCGCTGCGATCTTCCCGTCGACCGCGGTAGCCGACTCCACGGAGGACTTCCCGATCCCCCGCCGGATGATCAACACCACGTGCGACGCCGAGCAGATCCTGGCGGCCTCCCGGGACACCAGCCCGGTGTATTACCAGCGCTACATGATCGACTTCGACAACCACCCGAACGTCCAGCAGGCGACCATCGACAAGGCGCACTGGTTCTACTCGCTGTCACCGGAGGACCGCCGGAACTACTCCGAGAACTTCTATGCGCCCGTGTCCGATCCGCTGTGGGTGGCCTGGCCCAACCACATGAAGATCTTCTGGAACAACAAGGGCGTCGTGGCCAAGGCCACCGACATCTGCAACCAGTACCCGCCCGGCGACATGTCAGTCTGGGACTGGGCCGAGCCCACTGGCCCGCCCGGATGGCCAGGGCCTGTCAAGGGCCGGGTCGACCCCCAAGGCTAGGGTTCGACGTTGTTCGTCCCCCGATCGGGGGACATCGCAATCACCCGTTGACCGGATGGTGCGTTGCGCGCCGCCGCGGGATAGTCGTGCCATGCACAGCACAGACGCTCAGCCACCCCGGGGCGGGTCCCATCGCGACGACGTCGCCGACATCCTGGCGCAGCTCGATTGGCACGACCTCACCTGCCAGGCCGACGTCGGCTGCACCAGCCGCGCCACCCACGTCGTGCACCGCCACGCCGTGGACGGCTGCAACCGGCCCGGCGCGGACCCGCTCGGCAACATCGTCGGCATCGTCTGCACCTGCTGCCTGCGCGACCTGCAGATCGAGGTGCTGCGGCAGGTGGACCAGATCAGGTCCAGCCCGCACGCCTACTGCCTGACCTGCGGCGTACCGGTACGCCAGCTCAGTCACGCCTTACGCGTGACCCAGCTCCGTCAGTAGCGCGGTCGTCGCGCCACCGGTCGGTGTTCGCGTGCGTGAAGATCAGCGCGGTTGTACCACTCCGCCCGGCGGGTGCTCGTCGACGTCGTTGAGGATCAACTCGCGCACCGCGGGACGCGGTCCGTACGGTCGCAGCATGGTGCTGGCCGGCCGGGGACGCACGTGCTGCGGCCACCAGAACCAGCGGCCGAGCAGGGTGGCCAGCGAAGGTGTCATGAACGACCGCACGATCAAGGTGTCGAAGAGCAGACCCAGCGCGATCGTCGTACCCACCTGGGCCATCACCAGCAGCGGGCTGAACATGAACGTGGCCATGGTGGCGGCAAAGACCAGACCGGCGGAGGTCACCACCGAGCCGGAACCGGCCATGGCGCGGATCGTCCCCGTCTTGAGCCCGGCGTGGATTTCCTCTTTGAACCGCGATATCAGCAGCAGGTTGTAGTCCGAGCCGACCGCCAGCAGCAGGATGACCGCCATCGCCAGCACCATCCAGTGCAACTTCATGCCCAGGATGTACTGCCACAAGAGCACGGAGAGTCCGAATGAGGCGCCCAGCGACAGCAACACGGTACCGACGATCACGAAGGCCGCCACGACGCTTCGGGTGATCACCAGCATGATGATGAAAATCAAAGTGGCCGCGGCGATTCCGGCGATCATCAGGTCGATGTTGGAGCCGTCGTGCATGTCCTTGTACGTCGCGGCGGTGCCGCCGAGGTAGACCTTGGCGCCTTCCCAGGGAGTGCCCTTGATCGCCTCGTGCACGGCCTGCTTGATCGGTTCGATGTGGTTGATGCCTTCAGGAGTCGCCGGGTCGCCTTCGTGGGAGATGATCAGCCGGACGGCGTGCCCGTTCGGCGAGATGAACTGTTTGAGACCTCGCGCGAAATCCGGGCTCTTGAACGCCTCCGGCGGGAGGTAGAACGTGTCGTCGTTTTTCGCTTTGTCGAAGGCGTCGCCTTGCGCGGTGGCGTTGTCGGACTGCGCTCTCGCCTGTTCGTTAAGACCCTGCGTGATCGCATAGTTCGACATGATGGTGTCGAGGTTGCGCTGCTGGCTCTCGATCTGCGGCGGTATCAGCGCGACCAGTTTCGGCTGAATCTTGTCCAGCTTGTCCAGGTTCGCGCTGAGGTTCACGATGTTCTCAGCCACCTGGTCGATGCCGTCGAGCGCGTTGAAGACCGACCGGAGTGCCCAGCAGACCGGGATGTCGTAACAGTGCTTCTCCCAGTAGAAGTAGCTACGGATCGGCCGCAGGAAGTCGTCGAAGTTGGCGATGTCGTCGCGCAACCTCTCGGTGATCTGCACGGTTTCCTTGGTGAGCCTGGTGGTTTCGTGCGTCGTGTTGCTGAGATCCTGGGTCACCTGCATCTGCTCATGCAGGGTTGCCATCGTCTTGTGCAGCTCGTCGGCTTGCTTGAGCAGGTTTGCCGCCTGCTCGTCCTGATAGTGCTGGGTCTGGATTCGCCCTGCGGCCTGCGCACCCATCTGGAATCCGAGGGTGCTGTGGTCGAGTGGCGTGCCCAGCGGCCGGGTGATGGTCTGCACCCGGCCGATACCGGGGATGTGGAAGACCGCCTTGGCGACCTTGTCCAGGACGATGAAGTCGGCCGGATTACGCAGGTCGTGATCGGTCTCGATCATCAACAGCTCAGGGTTGAGCCGAGCCTGGTCGAAGTGCCGGTCCGCGGCGGCATAACCGACGTTGGCCGGGGTGTCCGCCGGCAGGAAGTGGCGGTTGTCGTAGTCGGTCTTGTAACCGGGCAGGGCGAGCAGACCAACCAGCGCGATCGCGACGGTCACCGCGAGAACCGGTGCGGGCCAGCGGACTACCACGGTGCCCATGCGACGCCAGCCCCGGGTCTGCAGCGAGCGCTTTGGATCCATGAGCTTGAAGAACGACGCAACCGTCAGTATTGCCGGAGCCAGCGTCAAAGCCGCCAGCACCGCGACCAGCATGCCGACCGCGCACGGCACCCCCAGCGACTGGAAGTACGGCAGCCGGCAGAAGCTCAGGCAGTACATCGCGCCGGCGATGGTCAGGCCCGATCCGAGCACGACATGCGCGGTGCTGTGGAACATGGTGTAGAACGCTTGTTCGCGGGTCTCGCCCAGCCCGCGGGCCTCGTGATAGCGGCCGACCACGAAGATCGCGTAATCCGTCCCGGCGGCGATCGCCATCAGCACCAGCATGTTGTTGGCGAACGTCGACAGCCCCATGACGCCGTAGTTACCGAGCGTCGCGACGACACCGCGGGCCGCTGCCAGCTCGATGAACACCATGGCCAGCATGATCAGGACGATGCTGATCGACCGGTAGACGAACAGCAGCATCACGATGATCACCAGGAAGGTGACGAGCGTGACCTTCGCGACGCCCTTCTCACCCGCGTGGGACTGATCGGCGAACAGCGGGCCCGCGCCGGTGACGTAGGCCTTGATTCCCGGCGGCGCGGGCACCGAGTCCACGATC
>NZ_LZMG01000221.1:0-2158 GCF_001673615.1 Mycobacterium sp. 1245499.0 | reverse complement strand
ACACCCCTGTGTTTTCGCAGCTCATGAACCCTATCCTGCGGTTTTGGAACGGGTTCGAGTCCCCTTAGCTCCACCGATTGTTTGCTGATTATCGGTCGTTATAGCTGGGTATCCAGCAAACCGTGCGTTGCATCCACGTCGTCGCGGTTGGCGTAGCGATTGGGGCCTCGATTGTCGGGCCGGCGGTGCTCACCGCGTCCGCGCACGCGGATTACAGCGGCTATAGGCGCTGCGTGGGAAAGATGACCGAGCCGATCGCGGGCCACGACCCCCAGAACCTGCAACTCGTCGGCGTCATTGAGCAGGATCTCGATTCCGGTGTCTCCCCGGCCGCGGAGGCCCAGCGAGTGGCGCACATGGGATTCGACCCGAGCTTTGCCAACGGCATCGTCCAGTGCGTGATTGAAGAACGTCCGTAGCCGAGTCCAGGCCAGGCTGCGAACGAATCATGGTCGAGCGCAACAGCTTTGGCGGTCGCTTTTTCTGGGTACAGCATGCACGAGCCGACTTGAGCCCACCGGTCGGGCACCATGGGTCCCGAGGGACGGAGTTATCACATGCATCGCCCCGACACGATCATCGAGATCCATCGCGAACGCGTGCAGGATCAAACGGCCGAGATGTTCAGCGGCGACAAGTACACGCAGTCCGTCGACGGCGCCGGCTACTCGGCGACGGCCACCCTCGACCTCACCCTGGACCGCGTCTGGTTCATCCTCGACGCCCGTGGGCGGCTGTGGCAGGAGGAAGCTGACGGTGCATCCCGCGACCCGCTGCGGCACTTCGCGATAGACCTGGTGATTTTCGATTCGAAGATCGTCATCGATTCGGTCACCTGCATCCCGCTGGTATCGCTGCCCCCGGCCACGGTCACCATCCCGGATGGCCCGCGTGCCGGAGAATCGCGCGAGATTGCGTACAACGAGATTCCGTTGTTCGGGCGGTTGACGATTCACGATCAGCTCGAGCCGCACCAGCTAGAGCCGGGCAAGCAGACGATCGCACTGAACTTCACCGCCCAGGACGCGCCCGCGCTGGTGGCACACCCATTGCCGGACCGGCACGCCGGGTGGCTGTTCGGCCCGCACGTCGAACGCCGTGCGGACGGGATCACGGTCTTCGCCGGGCAGGATCCGCGGATCAGCTGGGAACTCGACTATGCCGAGGCGCACTGGATCACCCACAGCATCGCCGGTGAGCTGATGGTGAACCTGGAGAAGCTGCAGCACCCCGGCCTCTCCGACGAAGAAGCCAGGACCAGGGTGCTCGACTCGCTGGCCGCCCAAATCGCCGATGCGGTCCGCCCGCAGCTGGAGGCGATGGGCGACAAGGGGATTCAGACGTTGCTGCCGACGCCGGTGGACGTCGACCCCGAGGCGCAAGACGACAGTACGGTCAAGGAACTGGACGCCATTGTGCAGCGCTTCGACGTCGGCGAGGCGACCGAGGAATCCATGGTGGTGCAGCTGCAGACGCTGCGCGATTTGCCGCCCGGCGAAGAGCTGCCCCCGTCCATTCTT
Source organism: Mycobacterium sp. 1245499.0 (assembly GCF_001673615.1). Classification (NCBI taxonomy): domain Bacteria; kingdom Bacillati; phylum Actinomycetota; class Actinomycetes; order Mycobacteriales; family Mycobacteriaceae; genus Mycobacterium; species Mycobacterium sp. 1245499.0. The sequence goes on along the minus strand of NZ_LZMG01000221.1, from coordinate 638 downwards.
GCCGAAAACCCATGTGAGCGAGCGGCTTTGGCCGCTACCGGGTGGAGCATTCTGCGGCAGGTCCGGGACACGGTGATGAAGAGTTTCGATCTCGACGAGGGCGACTTCGACCCCGATGCGCCGTGCGCGCTGGCGGGTCCGAAGACCATCAGCATCGGCGGGCAAGACCGAAGCCTGGATGCCCTCGACGCCGACATCGTCCCGCGAACCGGGGATGGCCGGTTGGTCGTGGACGGCACCGTGAGCGCCGAGACCGCGCTCTATGACTTCAACGCCACCTTCAAGGTGACCTACGAGATGGGCCTCGGCGACATCCCCCGCGACCCGAAGGACAATGAGCTGCTGCGCGAGGATGTCGACACCATCGAGCTTCTCGAAGAGACACTGAAACTGGCGGGTGCGAAGAAGCGCGCCGGCCACCTCGGCGCCGAAGACTACGAGGCCGAAGTCAAGCGCGTCCGCGAGCGATTCGATCGGCTACCGCGGACCGTGGGGGTGCGACCGGCGCAGAACTCCGAGCCGGAGGTGAACGCCGACTTCAGCCTCACCGCGGCCGGCAAGGTGGCCACGGCCGCGGGGGCGGCGGCCGTCGTCGGGCTGCTCGCTCACATGGGTTTTCGGCAAGAATGGACGGGGGC
>NZ_LZMG01000220.1:0-2953 GCF_001673615.1 Mycobacterium sp. 1245499.0 | reverse complement strand
CGGTGTCGGACGCCCAGTTGCTCGACCTCGAAGACCGGGCCATGGCGCTGTTCGAGCGGATCGCGCAGGCGCGCGACATCAAGCTGCCGGACCGCGAGGTGATCCTGGGCGAGGACCGGAGCGGCCCGGCGGGAAAGCGCCTGTTCGCGTTGGCGTCTCGCATCCCGATCGGCACGGCCGACCGCTACTCGGTGCTGTCGGCACCGACGGCGGCCGCCCGCCTCGCCGCCCTGCGCGAAGCCGTGGACGCGGTCGCCGAAGTGGTGGAGTTTCAGCTTTCCGAATGACCGGGCGGCTTTCGCGGAAGGATGGTGCATGAAGGTACAGCTCCAGGTCAGCGGTTCACCGGCGCAGGCGGCCGCAAGCGCCGCCGAGATCGTCGCCACCGGCGCGGACGGATTGTTCACCTTCGAAGGCCAGCACGACGTCTTCTTTCCGCTGCTGATCGCCGCCGGCACGACCGGCCTGGACTTGATGACCAACGTGGCGATCGCCCCGCCGCGCAGCCCGCTGCACATGGCGCACTCCGCCTACGATCTGCAGCTCTACAGCGGCGGCCGGTTCCGCCTCGGCCTCGGCTCCCAGATCAAGGTGCACATCGAAAAGCGTTATGGCAGTAGGTGGGAGCGGCCGGCGCCACGAATGGCCGAAGCCATCGCCGCGATCAAGGCGATATTCGCCGCGTGGGAAGGCCACGCCCGGTTGGACTTTCGCGGCGAGTTCTACACCCACACCATCATGGCGCCCAATTTCAACCCCGGGCCCAATCCGTTCGGGCCGCCCCCGGTGCTGCTGGGCGCGCTGGGTCCGCTGATGACGCGCACCGCCGCCGAGGTCGCCGACGGCCTTTTGGTGATGCCGTTCAACAGTGCCCGCCACTTCGCCGATCGCACCGTCGCCGCCATCGCCGAGGGGCTGCGCCGCTCGGGGCGGTCGTTCGATGAGTTCCAGATCATCGCCCAGGCCATGGTGGCCGTCGGGCGCGACGAGGCCGACCTGGCGGCCGCGATCAACGGGGTTGCTTCCCTGATCGCGTTCTACGGCTCGACGCCGGCCTACCTGCCCGTGCTCGAGGTCGAGGGGTGGGCCGGTGTGCAGCCTGAACTCAACGCGCTGTCCAAGCAGGGCCGCTTCGCCGACATGCGCCGGTTGATCACCGACGAGATGGTGGCAAGGATCGGGATCGTCGGCACGCCCGAGCAATGCGCGGAGCAGATCGCCGCCCGGTTCGGCGAGCACGCCGACGAGGTGTGCTGTTACTTCCCGGGTTACACGCCGCGCCCAGCGGACGTCGCCGACATGATCGGTGCCCTGCACCGGGTGCCCGCGCTGCCATGAGCGAGGACCTGACGGTCGACATCGACTCGGGCGTGGCGGTGCTCACCCTCAACCGGCCCGAGCGGCTCAACGCCTACACCGCCGAGATGGGCGCGCTGCTGAGCCGCGCATACCGCGATTGCGACGACGATGACGATGTGCGGGCCATCGTGCTCACCGGAGCGGGAGGCGCGTTTTGCGCCGGGGCCGATTTTTCCGGCGACGCAAGCCCTTTCGACGCCCCCGCCGACGCCGGCGCGTTCTCGGCGTCACCGATCACGCCGGCCGCCTTCGAATTGCGCAAACCGGTGATCGCCGCCGTCAATGGCCACGCCATCGGCATCGGCCTGACCATCGCGCTGCAGGCCGACATCCGCTTCGTCGCCGAAGACGCGAAATACGGTGTGGTGCAGGTCCGCCGGGGCGTGCTGCCCGACTGCATGGCGCACTGGACGCTGACCCAGTTGACCACCCTGGGCGTAGCCGCCGACATCCTGCTGACCGGGCGAACCTTCGGCGGGGCCGAGGCCGCCGCCCTCGGCATCGCCAACCGGGCACTGCCCGCCGACCGGGTGCTCGACCATGCGCTGACCGTGGCCCGCGACATCGTGGTCAACGTGGCGCCCATGTCGGCGGCCCTGTGCAAACGCCTGCTGTGGGACACCGCGATCAACCACTACACACCGCGACAGGTCGCCGCGCTGGAAACGCGGCTGCACGAGCGGGTGATGGGCGGCGCCGACGCCGGCGAGGGCGTCGCCGCGTTCCGCGATCACCGCCCGCCGAACTTCACCGCCCGGCTGTCCCAAGAGTGGTCGCCGCTTCCCGAACCGTGAACCGGCGCGTATCAGACCGTGGCACAGAGCCTTTCGGAGAGGTCCCACAGTTCGGCCGCGCGCTGCGGGTCGCGGGCGTGCGGTGCGGCCTCGCCGATCCGGCAGTCCTGTAGGTAGAGGCCGCCCCGGTCGGCCAGCTCCGGAGTGACCGCCGCCCACACCTGTGTGGCCGCACCCTGTTCGGGCATGACGAACTCGAGGAAACCGTCGGAGGGTTCGGGGCTGTTCTCGGTGGCGAGCTTGCGCAGCCGCGAGAAATCCGCGCGCGACATGTACCGCGCGAGCGAGGTGGCCACGGTGCCCGGATGCACGGCGTAGGCCCGGATTCCCGCCCCCTGCAGGCGCCGATCGGCCTCCACGGCGTGCAGAATATTCGCCGTTTTGGACGCGCCGTAGGCGGCGAACTTGTCGTAGTCGCGCCGCTCCCAGTTGGGGTCGTCGAAGTCGACGTCGCCCATGACGTGGCCCCCCGAAGACAGGATCACGATCCGGGCCCCGCCGGCGGCGGTCAGCTGGGGGATGAGCAGGCGGGTGAGTTCGAAGTGCCCGAAATGGTTTGTCCCGATCTGTAATTCGAGACCGTCCCGGGTGCGTCCGAACGGCGTGAACATGACGCCGGCATTGTTCATCAGCACGTCGACGGCCGGGGTGATGTCGGCGATCGCGGCCGCCGCCGCCCGCACGCTGGACAGTGCCGTGAGGTCGAGCAGCACCGTCGAGGTCCGGGCGCCGGCGACCTCGGTCGCGATCCAGCGCGCCGTCTCCGCGAGCGCGTCGGCGTTGCGGGCGGCCAAGATGAC
>NZ_LZMG01000219.1:0-1341 GCF_001673615.1 Mycobacterium sp. 1245499.0 | reverse complement strand
GGCGAGTTGACCGTCGCCGCCGTCGAGCAGTCCCTGGACGAGGCCGCGGTGCGCTACGACCGGGACGGCGACCAGCACTACGACGTCATCAGCGCCTTCATCAAGTCGATCCGCGGCTCCGACGTCGACGCCGCGCTGCACTACCTGGCCCGCATGCTGGTCGCCGTCCCGGTCGTAGCGCACCGCGGCCTCGTCCAGGGACTGCTCGACGGCGGCGACGGTCAACTCGCCACCGGGTTCGGCCGCCCGCACAGTTTCGGCGGCGACCTCCAGCGCCGTCAGCGCGCGCCGGGCGTCGCCGGCGGCCAGCCGCACCAGCAGGTCGACGGCCTCGGGGGCGACGGCGATCTGACCGCCCAGCCCGCGCGGGTCGTCGATCGCGCGCTGCACCACCGCGCGGATGTCGTCGGCGCTCAGCGGCCGCAACTGCAGGATCAGCGAGCGGGACAGCAGCGGCGCCACCACCGAGAAGCTGGGGTTCTCGGTGGTCGCCGCGACCAGCAGCACCACCCGGTTCTCCAAGACCCACAGCAGCGCGTCCTGCTGGGTCTTGGAGAACCGGTGCACCTCGTCGATGAACAGCACCGTCTGCTCGCCGGACAGCAGCGCCCGGCGCGCGCTATCGATCACCGCCCGAACGTCTTTGACACCGGCCGACAGGGCCGACAGCGCCTCGAACCGGCGCCCGGTCGCCTGCGAGATCAGCGCGGCCAGCGTCGTCTTGCCGCTGCCGGGGGGCCCGTACAGGATGGCCGATGCCACGCCCGAACCCTCGACCAGGCGGCGCAGCGGGGACCCGGGCGCCAGCAGATGGTCCTGCCCGACCACCTCGTCCAGCGATGCCGGACGCATCCGCACCGCCAGGGGGGCGCCGCCCGACACGCCCAGCCCGTGATCGGTCGGCTGCGACGCGCCGGGTAGGTCAAACAGACCGTCGGACACGGCTTCAGGCATACCACGACCGGCCGACGCCCGCGCCGGCCCAGGCACGCAGCCGGCAATCCCGGCACCCACGGCCCATCTTTGCTAAGTTCCGGTTGCCGAGTTCCGCGGGCGTTTTCTCAAGGAAACTTCGCCACACTTGGAAATCCGACAGCAAGGACGGACATGAGCCAACCTCCCGAGTATCCAGGCACCCCGTAGACGAGAGCCGAAACGATCAGCGCCACAGGGTTTTTGGTGAATGCGTTCCAGGCCCAGCCGAACGCGTCACCGACGCTGAACGCGGGCCGGGGCGGCGCCCCGTAGCCGGGTGGGGGCCCGTAGCCGGCAATCCCGGCACCCACGGCCCATCTTTGCTAAGTTCCGGTTGCCGAGTTCCGCGGGCGTTTTCTCAAGGAA
>NZ_LZMG01000218.1:0-3661 GCF_001673615.1 Mycobacterium sp. 1245499.0 | reverse complement strand
GCCACCGGCCGCCCCCCCCCCCCAGCCCGCCTCGGCGCCCAAGCCCGCCGGCCCGTCGGGCGCGGCCCCCGGCGCACCCAAGCCCAAGCCGGCGGGGGACCGGCTTCCGGGGGCGGCGCCCCGAACGGCGGATTGGCGACCGGCTGCGGGGGTGCGAATGGCTGCGGGGGTGCGAACGGCTGCGGCGGCGCGACCGGCTGTGGCGCCCCGAACGGCGGGGGCGGCGCACCGAACGGCGGCGGCGGACCCACGGCCGGTGAGCTCTGCGAGCTGATGCAGATCACCGTGCACCCGGGAACCTGGGCCGGCGCCTGCGCAGGCGTGGGCGTCATCCACGGGAACATCGGCTGGGGACTGCCCAGCGCCGGGCTGCTCAGGTCGATCAACGGGACACGGGCCAGCGGGTCGTCCAGCGGCAGGCCGTTGACGTTCATCGGCAGGTTGGGCCCGAGCCCTTCGGGGTGCTCGAGGTGTGCGTCGCCCAGCGGCGGCGGCGGCCCGGTCATCGGCGGCAGGTCGACTGGCACGACGCCCGTGGCGTAGGCCGCCGCCCAGCCCAACACGTTCTGCGCGTAGGGCATCGAGTTGTTGTAGCGCAGGATCGCGGTCAACACCTGCGACTGATCACGCAGGTTGAGCCCGCCGCTGCACAGGTATCGGGCGGCCGCCAGCGTCGCGTCGAAGATGTTCTGCGGATCCGCCACGCCGTCGCCCTTGCCGTCGGAGGCGTAGCGCGCCCAGGTGCCCGGCAGGAACTGCATGGGCCCCATCGCGCGGGCATAGGTGACGCGGTTTCCGGCGCTGCTCTGGATGATCGTTTCGTTGCCGGGCAGCGTGCCGTCCAAGGACGGGCCGTAGATCGGGCTGATCGCGGTGCCGCGGGCGTCCACCGCGCCGCCGCCCGCGTGTCCCGACTCGATGCGCCCGATGCCGGCCAACAGGTTCCAGCTGACGCCACAGCCCGGGGCGGCGACGGCCATCTTCTGCTCCGCGCTGCGGTAGGCGGCCAGCGCGATGCTCGGAATGCCAAGAGCTCCAGGCGCATTCACGATCATCGCCGGCGGCGGAGCCGATAAGGCGGGCTCGGCGACGTGAAAGAGCGTGGGGCCGCGGTCGATCGAGACGACGGCGGGGCCGGTGAGGTCGGGGAAGGTCGGGGACACCGCGGCCACCGGGGTGACCGCGGCATGCACCGGGGGCATTCGCATGGGAAGCGATGGAGCCGTTGCGCTGACGGCCCCCGCGAAGACCAATGGAGTAATCATTGCCACGCCGAAAATCGGCTTGCGCGTGTTCCGAAGTGCTCGCTGCCGCACAGTCGCGGCGGCGGGGCTTTCACCCCGGCTTCCCCCTATGCGCACTCGACCGTCCTAGTTATGTGAGCTGGGTCCACTTTCTGTTAGCTCGGTGAACCAGATCACCATACATAACTCTTGTGACACGAGTGGCGCAATGGTGCAAACGGTTCTCACCTGGATTTCTTAGCCGTTCGCTCCAATCCGTCGCCGCCCTGAACCGGGTCGGCATCCGCGGCGTCCGGCTGCAGATTTGCCAGCAGTTCGCGCAGGTCATCGAGCTCGTGGCGCAGGTATTCGCGCGTCACCACCTCGCCCACGGCCAGCCGCACCGCGGCCAGTTCGCGGGCCAGGTATTCGGTGTCGGCCTTGGTCTGCGCCGCGCGACGGCGGTCGTCCTCGAGCGCCACGCGGTCCCGGTTCTCCTGGCGGTTCTGGGCCAGCAGGATCAGCGGTGCCGCGTAGGCCGCCTGGGTGGAGAAGGCCAGGTTCAACAGGATGAACGGGTAGGGATCCCAGCGCAGCCCCACCGCGAACAGGTTCAGCGCGATCCACACGAAAACCACGATCGTCTGCAGCAGCAAATACCGGCCGGTGCCGAAGAAGCGGGCGATCGACTCGGTGAACTGTCCGACGGTTTCGGGATCCAGCCGCGGCGAGTACCTGCGCGATGTCCGCGGGGTGTAGAGCCCCCGCGGAGCCGTGGACTTGCTCACGCGGATCCTCCCAGTCCTTCGAGACGGCCGGCGGTGTCGAGGTCCTGCATGTCCACCCGCCAGTCGTGCGGCAGCAGGTGATCGAGCAGGTCGTCGACGGTGACCGCGCCCACCAGGTGGTTCTGGTCGTCGACCACAGGCCCGCACACCAGGTTGTAGGCGGCGAGGTAGCGAGTCACCGCGACCAGCGGTGTCTCCGGCGTCAGCGTCAGCAGGTCGCTGTCGACGATCCCGCCGACCAGCTCGGCCGGCGGCTCGCGCAGCAGCCGCTGCAGCGCCACACATCCCAGGTAGCGCCCGGTCGGGGTGGCCGTGGGCGGACGCACCACGAACACCATGGACGACAGCGCGGCGGACAGGTCGGGATCGCGGACGCGGGCCAGCGCCTCGGCGACCGCGGTGTCCGGGGTCAGCACCACCGGGTTCGACGTCATCAGTCCGCCGGCGGTGTCGGGTGAGTGGGTGAGCAGCCGTCGCACCGTGGCGGAATCCCCGGGATCCATCCGGGTCAGCAGCATTTCGGCGTCGGTCGGATTCAGCACGCCCAGCAGGTCGGCGGCGTCGTCGGGATCCATCTCCTCGAGCACGTCGGCGGATCGCTCGGTGCCCAGCTGCGACAGCACGTCGGCCTGATCCACCTCGGGCAGCTCCTGCAGGATGTCGGCCAGCCGGTCGTCGTTGAGCGCCTTGAGCACCTCGTAGCGGCGCTTGGCCGGCAGCCCGCGGATGGCATCGGCGACGTCGACCGGTTTGCGGCCCTCGAACTGATCCAGCAGCTGTGCCACGCCCTGGCCCGGCAACGCCAGGGCCGACGGGGTCAAGCCCTGCACGTTGTGCCAGTCGACGACGTGCACCGGGCCACGCCGCCCCAGCCGGCGCTGGCTGCGCACGGCGACCCGGCTCACCATCCAGTCCCGGGTCCGGGTCTGCTCGATGCCCAGATCGGTGACCACCACGTCCAACCCCGCCAGCTCGGGCAGTTCGGGGTCGTTGACCTTGACGGCGGTGTCGAGCACCTGGCCGATCGCCAGCACCTCGCCGGGTCGCTGCTCGAAATGGCGCAAGGACACGTTGCCGGTGCTCAGCGTCACCGCGTTGGGCTCAATGGAGGCGACCCGCAGGATCGGGATGAAGATGCTGCGCCATGTGGCCAGGTCGACGACCAACCCCAGGACGCGCGGTTGCTGGCGCACGATGCTGATGCTGATGACGACATCGCGCACCCGGCCGACGGATTCCCCGAGCGGGCCCAGCACCAACATGCGCGACAGCCGCGCGACGTACACCCTATTGACCGATCCCATGGAAGTAGAGCCTAGGCAGCCGCGGGTCCGATGGCAGACAGCCCGGCTCCGGCGCGCTGGCGCTAATGCGTGCGTATCGCGAAGAGCACGACCACAAAAGTGACGAGGAGCATGGCGATTCCGATGACGATGCCGGCGACCGCCAGGCCGAAGCCGTCCTGACGGGTCCGCTTGATCTGATCCAGCGCGATCGCGCCCAGCACCATGGCCACGATCGAGCCTACGCAGCACAGCAGGCCGGTGAAGGAGGCGATGAGCGACGCGATCGCCAGCGGGTTCGTCCCGGGCTGCGCTGCCGCAGGTCCATAGCCTCCCTGGTAATCCGGAGTCGGGTAGTAGCCGCCCG
>NZ_LZMG01000217.1:0-17837 GCF_001673615.1 Mycobacterium sp. 1245499.0 | reverse complement strand
CAACCACGTCTCCTCGGTGGTGCTGTTCGGCATGCCCAACGTGCGGGCGATGAACTTCCTCAACGAACCGCCCGTGGAAATCGGCCCGCTGTATCAGGACAAGACCATCAAGGTGTGCGCCACCGAGGACCCGGTCTGTTCCGACGGCCTCAACTTCGCCGCACACAACACCTACGCCGACGACGGCACGATGATCGACAAGGGAGTCGCCTTCGCCTCCAGCCACCTGGGCCTGGGTGGTCCGGCTCCGGTCGCGGCGCCTCCGGCCGGCTTCGGCGGCTGAGTAGCCGGCCGGCTAGCCGGGGATCCGGCCCAGGATCAGGTTCGTCAGGGCCATCGTGGCGTGCTGGCTGCGATCGGTACTGTCGGTCGAGCACATAACCGTTCGGACCGTCACGTTGGCTTTAGCCGCGGCCCCCTGAACGCAAAATATGCGTATCGAGGTTTGGGACAGAGCCGCCAGAATGGTGATGCCGTTGCCCCCGTCAAAGGGCGGGTTCATGACCACGGGGTACGGCGTTTCGCCGTCCGGCGCATTCACGTTCAGCGTCGCCCCGCCGCACTGACGCATAATTGCTAGAAATTTGGTCAGCTGCGCCTGCGCCGCGGCGGCATCATGCAATACGGCGACCGCTTGACCGGCGACCCAAGGGTGGTAGACGTCATGATAGTCGTGGAAATCTGACTTCGCGAACCCCGCGAGGGCTGAAAGGTCATAGCCTTCCGGACCACCGACATCCATCACGGCCCAGCATTCCGGGCGGTCGAGATTACCTCGCTGCGGGTCTGGCTCAGGTTTGTGAATGGCTCGGCCAGCCTCCATGGCCGGATCACCGGTGAAGTTTTTGATGTCCTCGAGATTCGCCAAGAGTCCGTCAACATCGGCTGGCGCGACGGTCGGCGCTGAAGGTTGCGTCGTGGTGGTGAGCTGCGCCGTGGTCGCGGGCGTCGCGGCCCGAGTCGCGTCGGGCAGCGTCGCGCGGACGATCACCGCGACCACCGCCGCGGTGATGAACACGTACGACAGCGTCACGCCCACCAGAGCGCGATCGCGGCCACGCTCGCCCGTGCGCCGCATCTGCGCCAATCCCACGTGGCCCAGGATGAGACCGGCCGGGGCGAAGACGAACGCGAACACCACCGACAACGTCGCCAACACATTGACCTCAGCACGCGGCGGGCCCGGCGGTGGCGGCTGGTGTTGCGGGCCGGGCGGTGCGGCACCGAACGGGTTCGGGTGAAAGGGGCTGGCGCCAAAGGGATTTGACATGCGGCTAACCCGGGATTTTGTTGAGGATGAAGTTGGTGACCGCGAGGGCAGTTTGCCGGCTGCGGTCGGTATTGCTGGTGGCCCACACCCCTACGTCGATGACCACGTTGGTTTTAGCGGCGATCGCGCGGACACCGAAGACGCGAATCGGGGTGTCTGACACGTTGTCCATGGTCGTGATGCCGTTGCCCGCATCGGCGGGCAACGTCATGGAGGCCGGGTATGCCTTGCCGCTACTGCGTGTCTCATTGACCGTTAAGCCCCCGCATCGCTGCCAGATGGATCGCAGGTTGGCGAGCTGTGTCTGCGCCGCCGCGGCGTCGCGATACGCCGCGACCCCTTCCCCTACGCTCCATTGATTGAGGGGTTCGTTGGTGTCGAGGAAGTTGGACTCGGAATAGCCGCTGATGAGTGACAGGTCGTAGACCGAGGGCTCGCCGGAACGAAACGCCCCGAAACACTCCGGTCGGTCGATCGTAGTCGCCTGCGGGTCGAGCGTGGGCCGATGGTATGTCGTATAGACCGTCAATGTCGGGTCGCCCGTGAACCTTTTGGCGTCGTCGAGAGTCGGCAGCAGCCCGTCGAGATCGGCCGGCGCGACGGTGGGCGGCGGTGGCTTCGTGGTGGTGGTTGGTGGCGCGGCTTGGATTGACCTCGCGTCAGGCATGACCGCCCCGACGATCAACGCAACCACCAATGCGGTGATGAACACATACGACAACGTCACCCCGACCAAGGCGCGGTCGCGACCACGCTGTGCGCTGTGGCGAATCTGCGCTAATGCCAAGTGGCCCAGGATGAGACCGGCCGGGGCGAAGACGAACGCGAACACCACCGAGAGCGTCGCCAACACGTTCGCCTCGTCGCGCGCCGGTGGGACCGGCGGTCGCGGCGGGTGTTGCGGACCTGGCGGACCTCCGAACGGGTTCGGTTGAAATGGGCTGGCGCCAAAAGGATTCGTCATGTGTTCAGCTTGGAATCTTGTTGAGGATGAAGTTGGCGATATCGAGTGCGGCCTGCTGGCCGCGGTCGGTGTCCACCAGTACGACATTGATGTCAACGACCACATTGTTTTTGGCGGCAATCGCTCGGTCGTTGCGCGACCGCAGCACCGGGCCCTGGGTGGTCAAAACCATGACGGTGATGCCGTTTCCGGCATCGGAGGGAACACCCATCGAGACCGCGACCGGCGCCGCCTGCTTGCCCGGAGGCGGAAGGATGTTCATCGTCGACCCGCCACATTTGCGCCATATCGACACCAGATTCGCCAGCTGCCGTTGCGCGGCCGGCGGGTCCCGGAAGGACATGAGCGCCTGCCCCGCTTCCTTGAGTGCGGGTATGTCGTGGTCGTCGACCAGCACCAACCCGTAGTAACCCACGAGGGCCTGCGTGTCGGAGTTCGGAGCGCCGCCCCCCATGACCGGCCAGCACTCGGGGCGATCCACCGACGCGCTGTCGGAATCCGGGCCTGGCCTGAACGTCGGTGGCAAGGCAACGAGGTTGGGGTCCCCGACGAACCTTTTGACGTCGTCGATCGTCGGCAGCAGCGCGGGCAGGCCCGTCGGGGTGACCATGGACGACGGCGGGGACGAGCCTGCACCGGTCGAGGCTGGCGCGCTGGTGCCTGACGCCGTCCGAGATGAGCCGTCGTCGGACTGGGTCGCCCACGCCACCACGCCCACCACCGTCAGCGTGATGACCGCATACGACAGCATCAAGCCGACGATCGCGCGATCACGCCCGCGTTCACCGGAACGGCGTATCTGCGCCAGGCCCAGGTGGCCCAGGACCGCTCCGGCGGGCGCGAAAACGAACGCGAACACGACCGATAACGTCGCGAAGACGTTGGCGCGCCGCCGCTGCGGTGGCGGCGCAGTGTAGATGGGCGGCCCCGGCGGCATTCCCCCGTATGGGACACCACCGTACGGGGTTTGGCCGAAGGCATTAGGGCCGAATGGATTCTGCGGTTGGTTCATCGATGGGTCCTGTCAGCCCGGGATTTTGCCGAGTGTGTAGTTGACAACGTCCACTGCCGCCTGGTGCGCGCGATCGACGGCGGCGGCGCTCGCCCGCACCTCGATGAACACATTGTTCTTGACGGCCATGGCCAACACAAAACGCACCGGCTGTCCCTGAGCATGGGCATCGATGGTGGTAATGCCCCCGCCGGAATCCGCAGGCACACCGACCGAAAACGACACGACTCGACCACTGTCGGCATAGGTCAATTTCACGGTCGAGCCGCCGCATCGCTGCCATACCGACCGCAGATCACCCAACTGCTTTTGCGCCGTAGCCGGATCCTGCATGGCAGCCACGGATTGCACGGATCCCCTTGGGCCGCCCCCATTCTGGAGGTCGAAAAATCCCGACATGGCGACACCCAGCGGGGTCACCGTGTAGGCGTCCGGGATGCCGATGGCGATCGTGGCCGCACATTCGGGCCGGTCATACGCCCCATCTTTGGGACTGAGCGGGGTGAGTTGGTGGACCGGGTCCTCGCCCTTGAGATTCGGATCTCCGGTGATGTTCCTGACGTCGTCGAGGCTGGGCAGCAATCCGTCCAGATTTGCGGGCGCGACGGTAGGCGGTGGGGGCGGCGTCGTGGTGGTCGCCGTCGTCGTCGCGCTGGGAGCGGTCGTCGTGCTTGGTCCGGCACGGTGCGTCGGTGGACTGCCGGCCTGAGTCAACCCGACGGCCAATGCGACGACCGCCACCGCGATGAAGACGTACGAGAGCGTGACCCCTACCAGGGCACGATCGCGACCGCGCTGGCCGGTGCGCCGGATCTGTGAAAGTCCTACGTGCCCCAGAATCGCGCCGAGGGGTGCGAATACGAACGCGAACACCACCGACAACGTCGCCAGGACATTCGCCTCGTCACGCGGTGCGGACGGCGGCAGCGGCGGTGGCTGACCTTGCGTCGGCAACGAACCGCCGAATGGACTGGGCCCAAATGGGTTGCCCTGCCAGGGGTTGGTCATGGTTCAGCCCGGAATCTTGTCGAGGATCTGGTTGGCGACGGCCGTGGCGGTCTGGCGGGCACGGTCCACGTCGTTGCCGGTGTAGGACACCAGCAGATCGATCACGACGTTGGCCTTCGCGGCGATCGCATGCACCGACAGGTCATCGCGCGCCGCGGCTTCGATGGTGGTGATGCCGTTGCCGGCATCGATCGGCTCGTTGAGCGAGAACGCCACGGTGCTCTTATTGAGGAACGTGATCTTCACCGGCAGGCCGCCGCACTGGCGCCACGCCGACGACATCTTCGCAAGTTGCGCTTGCGCCGCGGCCGAATCCGGAAACGCCGCGATGGCAGCGTCAATCGACCTCGTGTTGGCTGGGTCATCCCGGTCGGCGAAGACCGGCATGTAGTAGTTGACGAGGGCTCCGACGTTGTACAGGTCCGGCACGCCGGCATATAGAGCGCCGCGGCATTCCGGACGGTCGGTGGTTTGTCCGCCGGCCGCGAGATCTTCGGGCCGGCGCAGGATCACCGCCTGTATCAGCTTGTCGTCACCGGTGATGGCTTTGGCGTCGGCGAGAGTGGGCACCAGCCGTGCCAGATCGGACGGCGTGACCGCGGGGCCAGCGGGCGGGGAAGCCGTGGTGGGTGCGGCGGTGCGGGCGGCAGGGCTGTCGGGCCGGGTGAGCCACACCACCAAAACGGCCGCCACGACGGCGATCACCACGTACGACAGCACCGTCCCCACCAACGCACGGTCCCGGCCGCGCTGACCGGTGCGCCGGATCTGCCGAAGCCCCAGGTGCCCCAGCACCGCCCCGACGGGGGCGAACACGAACGCGAACACCACCGACAACGTCGCCAACGCGTTGACCGGCGGGCGGTCCGGAGGTGGCACCGGCGCCGCATACACCGGAGGCCCGGGCGGGACACTCCCGAACGGCGTGCCGCCAAACGGGTTGTGCTCGAACGGGTTCGTCATATCAGCCCGGGATCCTGTTCAGAATCCGATTGGCGACATCCAGCGCGGTTCCCCTCGCACGGTCTACGCCGTTGCCGGTGTAGGTCACCAGCAGATCCATGACGACGTTGGCTTTGGCGGCGATCGCATGCACATTCAACGCCCAGGGGGTTGTTATTTCGAGGGTGGTGATGCCGTTTCCAACGTCGGTAGGTCGACTCACCGAGAACGTAAAAGTCTTGTCAGGCTTATCGGCTTTGACCGAAGTACCGCCACATTGGCGAAATACGGAAAGAAGATTTTGCAGTTGTGTTTGCGCCGTCGCGTCATCAAAGAATGCTGCTACGGCTGGATCCATCGCGATGACATTGGCCGGATCGCCCAGCTTTGCGTATCTCGGCATGTAAAAACCGAGGAGGGTATTGCCCTTGTAGGCTTCCGGCGCGGCGACTTCGAGGGCTCCTCGGCACTCCGGTCGGTCGAGGGTCTCTTCAGCTTGATGCGGCGCGTGCTCCTCTCCGTCGAACGCCAGCGTTTGATCACCAGTAATGGTTTTGGCATCGTCGAGGCTCGGTATCAGCCCAGGTAAGTCCGAAGGCGAGACCGCCGGGGGCGCGACGGTTGGGTGCGCGGTAGTGGTAGTGGTAGTGCTGGGTGCGGCGCTCTGGCGTGGGCTGCTGTCGGGCCGCGTGAGCCACACCACCAAAACGCCGACCACCACTGCGATCACCACGTACGACAGCACCGTCCCCACCAACGCACGGTCCCGGCCGCGCTGACCGGTGCGCCGGATCTGCCGAAGCCCCAGGTGCCCCAGCACCGCCCCGACGGGGGCGAACACGAACGCGAACACCACCGACAACGTCGCCAACGCGTTGACCGGCGGGCGGTCCGGAGGTGGCACCGGCGCCGCATACACCGGAGGCCCGGACGGGACACTTCCGAACGGCGTAGCGCCAAACGGATTGTGCTCGAATGGGTTCTGAGGTGGGGTGGTCATGTTCGCCGCGCCGAAACCTAGAGCACGCCGAAACTCGAGGTGACCCAACGGACCGGGTCGACGCACCGGAACGGCGCGATGCCCCGGGCGTGCAGTCGCTGCCCGCTCGGTGGCTGGCCGAGGGCCGAGACGACGAAGAAGCGGTGCCTCAGCCGCCTTGGGGTGGATGGGTTTTCGACGCCGGCGATGATGGATCCGGCGTTGAGCCGCGTCAGCAGGCTACGCACCTCTTCGTGCAGCAATTGACCGTCGTTGTCGTCATAGAGCACCGAATCCGAGGGATCACGCAGATACGCGGCGCCCGCGTTGGACATCACCATGCTCCACTCGGAGCCATCGACGTCGCGCAGCGCCCGCAGCGCGTCGAACTTCGACAAGATGACCGCCAGCCGTGGTTCGCCGGATCCGATGGCCATCATCACGTTGTTGAGCACGCCGCCCGGGTCTCCCCCGCTCACCATCTGCGGGGGCAGCAGGTCTTGGAGCTGATCCCGAATCGATTGCACCCGAAGCGGATCGAACATGAAGAACACGGCCTCGGCATTGCTGAAGAACCGAAACGGCGGCGAATGCAGGTTTCCGGACTCCATGTCCTCGCCGGCGACGTCGCGCAGCACCAGATAACGCTGCACCCCGTGCCAGGTGCCCAGGCTGAAAATCAGTGGCTCACGCTGCGTGGACGTCTGGGTCATTATCGTCGGTGTCGGCGGGATCAGGCCGCGCTGCACGAACAGCGGTGTCTCGTAATGGGTTGTGTAGGCGACGGCCGTCGAGCGCGTCGCGGGCGCCATCGCGAATCCGAGGTGTTCGCACAACAGCTGCAGTTGGCGAACCAGCACGGCGACGTAGAGGCTCTTGCCGGTCGCGCGGGCCCCCGCCATCGCAATGCAGTACGCCTGGCCTTCGCGCCATCGATCGGGCAGCGTGAAGTGGCACACCGGGCAGATCTCGAGGACGGGACCGCGCAGCGCCTGGGCGGCGATGTTCGGCGGCGGCGGGCCGTTGTACCCGGGCGGACGATCCCACCGGAACATCGGCCCGATGTCGGCCTTCGCTCCCAGGAACGCCGAGCCGACCTCGTCGTGATAGCGGGGTGCACCACTGGTGGGCGCCAGTGTCCACAAGTGGTGGTCGGGATCCAAAAGCGCAAAGCACCGTGGGCATTTGGTCAAAATCGCCGGGATTGCGGGCGCGGTCATGTGAGGGCCCGAACAAGCCCGGCGGTGATGTCATCGAGCACCTGCGGATGCGCGAGCAGTTCCGCGGCCGCGTCTTGCCCCGAGCGCGGCGCCGGCAGCCGCGGTCCGGCGACCCGGCGGTCATCGGACAGGGTGATCAACGCGAAGCCGCGCTGCACGCCGCTGACCGGGAAGTCCGAACAGGCCACGGTGGCGATGTCGGTGCGCAGCCGCGACCAGCGCGCGCCCGCCGACCATCGCGGCTGTAGCTTGCGCACCGCTTCGGCGAGCCCCGCACCCGGCCCGGCGGCGTCGTTTTCCGCAGCGATCTTGGTGACGTCGGCTCCGACGAGCACCGCGGCCACGTCGCGGATTCCGAGGGCGTCGGCTACCCCCACCGCCACGTCGGTGGCCGCCGCCGCGCTGCCATCGGCGAACCAGGGGCGCATCGACGCCGAACCGTTCAGTGCGACAACGAGTTCGGCGTGGGCCTGCTTGCGGTCCCGGCCGATGAGACGCCGTGCCGAGGTGCGGGCCGCGGCCGCCAGCGGGCTCAGCGCCGTGTCGGCCGCGGCGGTCACGGAGACCTCGATGTGGTGGCCGGCCGGGCGCAGTTCGGCGAACACCACCGCGGTGTCGCCGCTGACGTCCACCGGGTCGAACAGCACCTGGACGGGGTCGGCATCGTCGGGCACATCGTGGGCGATCGCGAGATGCACGACCGTGCCGGCGCCGAATTGTGTTGTGAAGGCGGGGCGCACGGCGATGGTGACGGGACCGGTCAGCGACGGCAGGACGACATGCTGGGGGCTGGAGCGCACCACGGCCTGACCCGGCGCGCCCTGTATGTCGAGGGCGGCGTCGTGTACCGCACCGCTGATCGAGACCGACAGCGGCCCGACGGGTATGTGGGCGCGCTGATTACGTGCGGTCAGGGCGTAGATCGGCATCAGGGGTTCCTCCACATCGGAGCCGGCGGGGTAGCCAGCGGCGCTTGCCCGTCGGAGCGGCGGGCCAGCATGGCGCTCAGCAGCTTCCGGTATCGCCGCGGCGGCGCTGCCTCGTTGCTGCCGGCCATCCGCATCATCGTCGCGAGCACCGCCTCCTGGTTGTCTTCGCTGAACTGCCGGCCTAAGGTCAGTGCGGCGGCGGCCGAGGCCAGCACAGCATCGACGGCATCCGCCGGTTCGGCGGCGTCGGTGCGCAACAGGCTGGCCGCCAACACCTCTGTGGCCGTGACGATTTCGGCATCGGCGAGGGCGACCAGTTGCTCGGCGGCGGCCCCGGCCACCGCGCGATCGGCGGCCAGTTGAGCCGCGAGCACGGGGCGTGGCTGTCCGGCGATCACGCCCAGGGCCGCCAGCACCGTCACCCGCGCAGCGCAGTCGGCGTGCACCCGCCCAGGGCCGATCTCACCCAACGCCGTATCCCACAGCCCGCAGTACGCCCGCTGATGGGTGCTGATGTAGCCGCGCTGCACCCAGGACGCCGGGCTCACCGCGCGCAGCGCGGCACTTGCCACCGCGAGGTCATCGTTGTTGGCGGCGGTGATCTCGTCGGCCAGCCGCAGCAACGACTCACTGTCCGGTGCCCCCAGCAGCGTCGGCAACAGCGCCGCGGTGCTCAACGCGGCTCCGCCCGCCGCCAGCAATTGCGCCGGATCCCACACGTGACGGGCCGCCAGCTCGTCGCGGTATGGGGATCCGTTCGCCGCGAACCACCACAGCTCGGCGAAGCTGTCCGCGTCACTCGGATGGCGCTCGGCGCGCATGCCGCACACCGCCGCGCGGGTCCACGTCGCATCCCACGGCTGCGCGGCCAGCAGCTCGCCCGGCGTGGGCATGCTGGATCCGTCGGCGAACCAGTCCAGCACGGTGTCGCTGATCGCCGACGCGCCTTCCCAATTCAGACGCAGCGTCGCGGCGGCCGCGGCGAGCCGGGTTTCCGGGCCAAGCCGATGCGTCAGCCGTCGGGCCAGCGTGGGCCCCGCGTGCGGGTCGGCCAGCTGGGCCGCGACCCGATCGGTGAGGGCCTGCGTCAGGCGGTCGTCGGCGACGCCCGCCCGCAGCAGCAGATCGACCAGCTTGAGCAGTCGTTGCGGGTCACCGGTGGCGCCGGTCCGCTGCAAAGCCGGCCCGAGGGCGGCCGTCAGCGGCTCCGGAACCGGACGGCCGTGATAGGTGTTGCGGCCCAACGGAATCGGACCCAGTTGATCCAGCCAGGTGGCGTCGTCGATCGCCCGGCACAGGTAGGTCAGCGTGGCGTGCTCGCCGGCAAAGCCAGGTAGGTGCTCTTCGACTGCCTTCCAGGCATCGGATGTAGTCTGGCCGACGAGCGCCGAAAGCGCCTCGTCGACAAGGCGTTCGGTCGGTGATCCGGGGGCGATGCCCGCCGGCGAGTGCGCGGTGATGATCGCGTTCGCTTCGGGATGGGCGGCGGAGAAATCCTCGTCGGCGGCGATCGTGACGGCCAGGGGCCAGGCCGGGTGCAGGTCTCGATCCTGGGTTTGTGCGGCGCGGTGGTCGAGTTCATCGAGCACCGCGAGGGCTGACTGCGGGTCGAGCAGCACTTCCTGTGCCATCACCGACCAGGCGGTGACCTCGATCGCCTGGCCGGCAGCGGTCCGATGCGGATCGCCACCCAGCTCCCCGAGCGATAGCGTCGCGGTCTCGTCGATGACCACGAAACCGGTTGGGACCGTGTCCAAGTCAGCGATGGGCACCGCGGCCAGGTGCGCGATGGCGTGCTGCGCCGGACCGAGCTGGTCGGCGCGATCGAAGGTGCTGAAGTTCAGGGTGGCCGCGGTTCCCGGCGACATGAGGAAACTCACCAGGCCGATCCACTGCGCGGCCGAGTCAACGGAGACCGCGCCCAACACCACGGGTGCGCCCCCGTCGAGCGCGGCCGCCACCGCGTCCAGCAATCCGAGCAGGGTGCCCACCCGCCAGGTGCTGGTGTCCAGGGCGAACGCGATCGCGGTTTCTCGGGTGACGACTTGCGCCGCGCCCGGCGGATCACCGGGCAAGGTGGCCCGAGCGACGGCCGCCGCACCGAACGGACGTAACCACGCCGGCGAGCCCCACCGCTGGATTGGTCGCAGCCGCGGCGCCGAATCCGGTGCCCTGTCCAGCAATACGTGCGCGAACACGTTGCCCGGCCGCCCGGTGCTATCTGCACCCGCGGCGACGGTGTGCCAGTAGCCCGCCGCATCGCTGGCCCATCGGCGGTACTCGAGGCGCCGCGGCGCCGCGTCCAGCTGTTCCGGAGTGGGATAGTCGGGCAGCGGCGTCACCGGCCGAAAGGCGGTGCGCACACCCGACGCCAAGCGCTGGGTTTCCTCCGCCGACAGCTCCCCGACGGTCTGCTTGACCTGCCAGCCCCCCGCGCCTCCCGGCTGGTCGAAGCTCGTGTAGGCGAGTTGGCCGTAGCGCGGCGTCATGGTGCGCCCACGCTGAGGCGGAGGCTGTGCACGGGCGGGTCCAGGAGCGCGATGGTGCGCAGCCGCGCCGCCGAGGGCGTGTTGACGAACAACCTGATCCATCCGCGCCGGCCCCGCAGATCGACGGCCCACGGCTCGGCGGTTCCCGCGGTGGTCAACGCCGACCACCGCAGTTCCTTGGACGGCGTGGCCGCCAAGCCACCCTGCGCGTCCAGCGGTGCGGCATCGAGCGCCTCGCCATCGGTGGGCGACAACGGAATTCGATCCGGGTGGTTGATCAGCACGAACGCCGGCGACCCGGGCACGTCGTATTCGGACCGCATATAGATGGTGGCGTGCGACGGTTGCCCCGCCGGGTCGCGGCTCAACTGCACCGCGTATTGCAGCCGCAGCAGGCCGGCGTACTCGATGCTGCGGACGGGCCCGATGGCGCGGCGGCCGGCGGAGAAGGCCACCGGCGCCAGATGCAGGGAACACCCGCTCACCGGGAGCTTGCCGTTGGGCAGTTGCAGGCCGCCGTACTTTTCGTATTGCTCGACGGTGATTTCGTAGGACGTGCCGGTCAGCCCGTTGCGCGGGTCGTAGCCCTTGGGCGCCAGGTACACCACGACGACGGCGGCGCCTTGCGGCCAGTCGAATGTCAGGACCTGCTTGTTGCAGTACTCGGCCAGTTCGACGTCGCGGATGGCTCCGGTGCGTACCGAGCAGAAGGTCTTGCCCAGCAACGCACGTCCCGCCAGCACGGTGACCGGGGTGAAGTAGGCGCGACTCCAGTCCGTCGGCCAGGACACCCCCGACATCATCGACCGCGGCCGTCCATCGGGGCCTGGCTGCTCGCTAATCGGTTGTGTCAAGCGCAAATCCGGGGTCAGCCCGATCTGCTCGAGCGCCGCCTCGGGCAAGTCGTTGGCCTCGGCCCCGGCCGCCGGACCGGTCTGGCTGCGATAGATCACCACTTCACCCGCGGCCGGCGGCTTCCAGGTAAGTTCGAAGCCCTCGGCCGACCCCGGTGCCGACGTCACCATCAGGTCGGTGACCGGTGTCAGGACGGCGGCGATTTCGACGTCGGCCTCCACCGCCGCCGCCAGCCGCAGCACGCCGTTGACCGGGACGGCCGCCCGAATCCGGTACAGGTAATGGCGGCCGGGAGCCGGGTCGGAGTCGACGAATCCCGCCCGATTGTCACGGTCGAGCAGGATCCGATGCTGGGGACCCTCACGACCGGCTTCCTCGACCGGCAACCGGGACACAAATACGGCGCTCACCGCCGACGGCACTGTCCAGCTGCCGATGACCTTGCCGTTGTCCTGTCGAACGACGCAATCGCGCACCGGGCTGACCGCGACACCCTCGGCGTGCTTGATGGGTTGCGCCGCAAGCGCTTCCGCGCGGGTCGCACCGACGTTCGCCCAGACCTGGTAGTAGCGCACCGCCGCGGCCGAGGGCAGCGGGTCGGCCGCGGTGGTCGCGGTGGTGGCCGCCACCAGCCGGGCCCGATCCGGAGAATACGGCGCGTTGTCCTCCTGAGCGACCAGCCGGTAGATCACCACGGCCTCGCCGCCCGCCAGGTACGGCGTCCAGGCCAGCTCGCGGCCGTCGGCGTCGTCGCGGGATGGTCTGACGGTGACCGCGGCCAGTGGGCCGGTCTGTTCGCCGAAGGTGTAGGCGGCGAAATCGCTTGGGCTCAGCGGTGGTTGGTCACCCGCCCCGCCGTCGGCCAGTGTCGCGGCGCCGGTCGTTGCACCGTCGGGTTCCACCGCGGACAGGCTTCCCGGGCGGTGATGGCGGCCCGGCGATGCTTCCGAGTCCACCTCGGCCAGCACGGCCGCCAGCTCCTCGGCATAGTCGGCGACCGATCCGGGCAGCATCGCCCGAATCTGTTCCACGTCAGTGCGTCCGGAACGCAGTATCAGCCGCAGGTGGGTTTCCTTGAACCCCGCCTTGGACACCGCCCCGGAGTCGATGAGGCGTTGGCGCCACGCGATCAGGGCGTTCAGACGGGGGTCGTCGGCGTCGCCGGAGTGCTGTGGATCGGGCATGCTAGAACACCAAATCCCCGCCGGGCGGTGCGTCGCGGTGCTCGGTGTGCGTGATCACCGCGGTCTTCTCCGTTTCGAATCCCGACGCGGCCGCCAGCGGCACCTCGAACAGGGTGAAGTCATAGGGCGCCAGGCCGTCGCTGGCCTGCACCACCGTCGCCCGGAAACCCAGGCCGGGCCGGGCGATTGTGGCGGTATCGATGGCTACCGCGCAGCGGCCCGCGGTCATCGCCGCGTCGGTGAACACCGAGCCATCGAAGGGGGCGGCTTGTCCCGGCCGGTGGTCGACCACCCCGGCCGCGAACTGCTCGGAGCCCACGTGCTGGCCCATCGCGGGCGCCAACACCGCACCGGTGAGCGCCGTGCCCACCCGGTCATCCTCGGCGAACATCTGCTCGACACGCTGCCACAGGGCGTCGGCGCCGGTGGAATGCACCTGCCCGGAAGCCACCGCCGCCGACCACTGATCCAGACCCGAGGACGTCCGGAAACCCGGCATGCGATAGAGCATTTCGGGGTCCTCGCGCAGTCGGCCCGCCGCCTGGGTGACCATCTCCTGCCACGGCTTGGTCAGCCAGCCGAGCGCGTAGAGGCGGCGCTGGATGGCGTGTGCCGCGTCGTCGGCACGCTCCGCGCCGGGATCGGCGACCCCGACCTGTGCGCAGCGTGGTAGGCCGTCGGAAATCAGTGGTGCGGCCGAGCGCCCCGCCGGAGCGGGCCCGAAGGGCGCGCGCAGCACCGGCCCCAGCACGCGACACCAGGACAGGTATTGGCCGTAGGCGGTGGACAGGCGGCTGACATCCTGCAGGGCGGTCTGCAGATTCGCCTGCATCATCTCGAGTTGATTCTGTTGCGATTTCCGCAGATTCATCAAGGTGAACATGTCGCGCTGGGCGAACAGGAACAGCGTCAGCGACACCGCGATGTAGAGGCCGAGCAGTATGCCGCAGGTGATCAACGTGTACTTCCAGCCGGTGAACCCGGCGACCGCGACTCCGACCAGGACGACCAGCACTCCCAGCGTCGCCCAGGTCAGCGTGGCCAGGATGGTGCCGATGGCCTGTTGGCGGGCGCGCACCTTCTCGTCGATCGAGATCTCGCTGGCCGCCCGCTGGATCTGTTCGGCGATCTGCGCCACCTCGGTGCGGGCCCGCCCGAGGAAGTCGGCCAGGATCGATCCCGCCTGCCAGGCATAGCTTTTCGACGCGTGCTGCTGCCAGCGCTCCAGCTCGGTCGACGCCCCGCGGGCCTCCACGCCCGCGGCGGGATCGGAGTAGGCGCGTTGCAGCCGCTGGCGCAGATCGGCGGCGCCGAGCACGTCGGCCGGCTCCAGGTCGGTGACGCCGATCACCGCGGCCAGCGATGTCGGGATGGCCGTGAACCGATCCGCGCGACTGGGTACGACGTCGGCGGCGTTGGCCAGCACACCGACGCCCGCGCCCACCTGGATCGGGTCGAGCCCCTTGGCGCGGCGCCCGCCGTCGGCAAGGGTCAGCGCGCCGTTGACGAAGTCGATCCACAGCGGGCTGAGATCCTGGTGCGCCAGTTGCGCGTTGGCCGCGGATCCGCCGATCGCCGCGTTGAGCGTGTCGGCGCTGCGGCCGAGGTCCTGCCAGTCGGCGAGCTGACTGCTGGTGACCACCGAGAACGCGGATTCGCGGCCGCCGAACACGGTGCCCTGCACCGTCGAGGCCAACACCGCCGATACCGACCCCTTGACCGCCGACAGCCACGCCGACGGGGCGTTACGCAGGGCCCCGCCCATGAAACGCAGGAACATCTTGAGCGCCGCCCAGATCGAAATGGCCTGCGTGGCAACGTCGTCGGCGCCCATCCGTGGGCCGCGGAGCACGTCGCGGTGTTTGGTCCACAGCGCGCGGGCCATCGTCTGGGTGGCCGCCGAAACGTCCTCGACGTAGAGCACGGGCACCTGGCCGCCGTGCGGCAGCGGCAGCCGTCCGGCCGGATCGAACAGTCGCGCGCGCAGCCGACGTTCCACGTCGGCGGTGTCTAGGCTGCGGTAGAACGCGCGCACCGCACGCAACGTCTGGCCCGGCAGGATCTCCACACTGTCGAAGGGGGTCTGCTGCACGTCGGCCCACAATCCGGCCACCGCGGCGACCACCGGCGCGGCACGCTGGGCCAGATCCAGCGGTTCGGCCAGGTGTCCCCACGGCACCGCGCCCAGCCCGGGCGCCGGCGAATCCTCCGGTGCGATCAGCAGGTTGTGCCAGCCCTCCACGACCACCGACGCGCTGAGCTGACTGGCTCCGGCCCGCCCACTGGTGAGCAACATCCGCAGCAGGGTCATCCTCGCTCCCCTGGCGGTACTGCGCACCACCTGTTCGACGAACTGCTCGGCGGCCAGGGGCGCCCGCTGATCCGCCGGAGCTTCGAGCGGAACCAACACCGCCACCCGGACCCGATCGTAGGGCTTGGCGGTCAATACCTGCTGCAGCACAACGGTTTCCGACCGCCCGTCGCGGACCATCGTCGCCGTGGTGGCGGGCCCGCGCGCGTCGCCGGCATCCACCCAGACGAAGACGCCCAGCAGTCCCGCGGCGGAGTAATCGCACAGGACACCGAGCAGCTCGTCGGTATGCAGGTGAGGCGAGACGATCACCGTGAGGGCGTTGTCACTGGATACCACCATGGTCAGAACGTCCCGCCTTCGGGAATCACCACGGGCGCACCGCCGTCGAGCACCGGACCGCCCGCCGCCGCGCCGGCCGCCAGCGCCTCGGCCTCGTGCTGGATCAGGTTGATCAGCGCACCGGTCGCCGCGTAGACGTCGGGCGCCAGGTCGCGGAACATCGGCGTGTTCGACGCCGTGGTGCGCGTCGGCACCGTGGTGAACGCCCCGCCGGGGGTGGCCCCGGCCATGTCCGCCGGAAGATACTGCGCCGCAACGTCGCGGATGGTGGTCAGCCACTCGATCGCCGCCGCGGCGCGTGCGTCGGCGGTCTGGGCCTCGGCGATCCCGGGCACCCGGGACTGCACGCCGGTTGTGCTCGAGATCCCTTGCAGGAATTCACGCAGCAGCCCCTGGGCGGACAGCGCGACGATGCCGCTCGCGGGGTCTTGCGAATGCGCGTCGTAGAGCTCGCGCAGCACGCTGTAGGGCCGCAGCGATCGCATCACCGGCGGCTCGTGCGATTGCGCGATCGCCAGCAGGATCGATTCCAGCACCGCGGGCAACCAGTCGTAGGGGGCATGGAACGCCGACGGCGGCGTCAGCAGCGGGTTCGGGAAGTTCAGCCACTGCCCGCTGTCGGCGTCGTAGATCCGCACCGGCTCGGTGAACGGCGACGCCGGGATCTGGATGCGGCCCAGCAGCTGACCGACGAACCAGCCGCCGGTCATGGTGCGCCGCTGCTCATCGGTCATCGGCAGGGACGCCGAAAGCGGCCGGGAGCGACGGTATTTCCAGAAGGCGCCCCGCCCGGGCCCCGCGGTCTGCGCCCACTGCTGGGCGGCGGGCTTGAGCACCGAGTCGAACGCCAGCGGCGAATAGTTCGGATACGAGCCGAAGATGTCGATGCGGGTCACGCTGTCCTCGTCGGACAGCGAACGCCCGTAGTTGTCCTTCGTCGCCTGGTCGATGCGCGGATTGTTGCGGATGACCTCGAACAGTTCCCGGTCGACGGGTTGACCGGCGAAGGGAATCTCGGAGAACTTGTAGCGGTACTCGGTCTGCTGACCGGGGTGCACCCGCTGCAGGGCCTGGTCGTTGACGCTGGCCAGCGGTCGCGCCAGCGACAGCGCCTCGGCGAATTTGGTGGCGATGTCGCGGCGGCGCGCCACCAGTTCGGACTCCGAGGCGCCCGCGCCCTGCACGTAGTCGCGCAGCGACACCTTGCAGAATTCCGCGAACGACTCCCCGGGCCGCTCGACGTACAGCCGGGCCCGGCGCAGCAATTCGACTGGGCGGGTATGGATGTCGAACTGCGCGATCGAGGGCACCCGGGCGCGGCCGGTCTCGGGGTCGGTGCCCAGCGCGCGGGTGACCCAGGTGGCGGTGCGCTCAATCAACCCACCGGGTGCGGCCACACCGCCGGTGGTCTGCCACTCGCCCAGGATCACCCGCGCGGTCGCCTCCTCGATGGCCGACTGCAGCGGGATCATCGCGTTGGCGCCGGCCACCGCCTTGGGCAGATCGGCCTCGTAGCGTCCCTTGAAGGCGGTCGAATTGATCAGCAGCACTTCATTGTTCGCTTCGGCGAACCGGCTGGGCACCAGCTCGTCGGCGTCCGCCGGCCAGGCCGCGTACTGATCGGTGGCCAGGCGGGCCAGCCCGACGTCGGTGGGCGGCTCCGAGCGGGCGATCTCCAGCTGAATCATGGCCTCGCTGAGCCGATCCCGCAGCGGCACCAGCAGTTCCACACCCACCACGCGCATCACGTCGGCGATGCGGGCGGCCGCGTCGGCGAACAGCTGACGGCGCACCGTCGCGCGGAATCCGTCCACCACGGCCGCCACCACCTGGTCGGTGTTCGTCATCACCCCGTGCAGGGACCTCAGTCCGGCATCCACCTGCGGCGAGATCGCCACGATGTCGGGCGGGCCCATGTTGCCCAGCTGCGCAACCCCGGCGGTCAGCTGGTCGTCGATGTGGCGGCGCAGCTGGTCGACCACTTCACGCGCAAAGGGCAGCCCCAGCGACGCGATGGCCGCGCCGACCACCTTTTCGAGCCGGTTGGCGAAGTCCTGGTGCCACTGAAAAGCCATGGCGTAGGCCGCATCCGCGCACGCCCGGATCAACTCGGCGCGCCGGTTCTGCACGGCTTGGCGCATGATCGGCACCGAAGCCTTCACCGCCGACGCCGTCGCCGCCACGGTCAACGGTCTGATCGACCGTCAGCTGCGCAACCACCTGCCGAACCCGGAAGGCGTCGCGGCCGAACAGTGGGTGCCGATCATGCGCCAAGCCGTGCAGAACCGGCGCGCCGAGTTGATCCGGGCGTGCGCGGATGCGGCCTACGCCA
>NZ_LZMG01000216.1:0-907 GCF_001673615.1 Mycobacterium sp. 1245499.0 | reverse complement strand
GTGTTGTGGCGGCGGGGCCGGGGTGATGACCCGGCTTTGCGCGCCGGGAGCCATCCGATCGCCGGGCGGGATGTTGAAGGTCAAGGCGGCGACCGGATCCACCATCCCGTATCCGACCTTGTTGTCCACGCCCGCAGGCGGATTGTGCGCGGACTGCACGATCCGGTTGATTACCTGATGCGCGCTGAGTTCGGGGAATTTCGCGCGCACCAGCGCCGCGACGCCGCTGACGTAGGCCGCCGAGAAACTGGTGCCCCAGAACGGCATGTTCTTCTCGCCCGGTCTCGACGGCGGGTAGGCATTCACCGGGCCGCCGCCCTGCGGTGAGAGGCCCATGATGTGGGTCCCGGGGGCCGCCACGCCGACCCAGGGACCGGTCATGCTCTTGTCGAGCGGGGCACCGCTGCTGTCGACCGCTCCCACCGACAGGACGTAATCGGAGAACCACGACGGCGCCGAGACGATCTTGACCTCGTGCCAGTCCCGCGGATCGGACGGGTCCAATGGGTCATACGTCGGGTTGTTGTTGCAGCCCGCTTCGCCGTCGTTGCCGGCGGCCGCCACGATCACGGCGTCCTTCGCGGTGGCCGCGTACCACAGCGCCGCACCGAGGGCCCGCTGATCGGCCGGGGCCGCCGCGGGCAGGCACGCGGTGACGGAAATGTTGATCACCTTGGCCCCCATGTTGGCGGCGTGAACCACCGCGCGCGCAACCGAATTCAGCGCGCATCAGGTAATCAACCGGATCGTGCAGTCCGCGCACAATCCGCCTGCGGGCGTGGACAACAAGGTCGGATACGGGATGGTGGATCCGGTCGCCGCCTTGACCTTCAACATCCCGCCCGGCGATCGGATGGCTCCCGGCGCGCAAAGCCGGGTCATCACCCCGGCCCCGCCGCCACAACAC
>NZ_LZMG01000215.1:0-14166 GCF_001673615.1 Mycobacterium sp. 1245499.0 | reverse complement strand
CCGCGACGAGGTGGTCGGCGTGGCGCACCCCATCCAGGTGCGCTTCAAAGCGCCCATCACCAACCCGGCCGACCGGCAGGCGGCCGAGCGCGCCGTCGACGTCAAGTCGACGCCCGCGATGACCGGCAAGTTCGAATGGCTCGACAACAAGGTTGTGCAGTGGGTGCCGGATCGATACTGGCCGGCGCACAGCACGATTCCGTTGACGGTGGGCGGCGCGGCCGCCGAGATCAAAACGGGCCCCGCCGTGATCGGCGTCGCCAGCATCTCCGAACACACCTTCACCGTCAGCATCGACGGCGCCGAGGCGGGACCGCCGACGTCGCTGCCCGCGCCGCACCACCGGCCGCACTTCGGCGAGCAGGGCGTGATGCCCGCCTCGATGGGCAGGCCGGAATACCCGACGCCGGTCGGCCGGGTTGGTGATGGGCGCTTTGAAGCGCACCTGGATGGGGTGCGCCACGCCGACCACCTCGTCGCGGCCCGGGGAAATCGACGCGATCGCAAACCCATGCGACTCGTTGGCCGCCGCCAGGCTCACCCCGGCCGGCGTCACGACAACACTCGCCGCGGTTCCGATCACCGCAAGAACACACCGAACACCCGTCCGCATGGCTCCAATTCCTTTTAACTGACAGAGTTGTAATAGGGATGATAAATGGGCGTTGACCTGCGGAAGCGTAAGGGCGCGTCGATATTTGGGCACGCGACGGTCACGGTTTGGGCACGGGAGGTTTAGCGTCGCGGCGCGGTGACCAGGCGCTCGGATGGAGGGCCACAAAAGCCAGCCCGACGAGCCGTCGGCCGCGAATCGTGACCGTGTTGTGACGGCGCGGCCCGGGCACCCGGGCGCCCGTCGCGACGGCGAGGGGCCCGTCCAGCAAATGCGAAGGGCGGGGCGGCGACCAATATGACCAAACCGCTGGCGCTTGGTGGCGGCGGGTCGAATACTGATGGGATGAGTAGGCCCGCACCGCCCGTGCTGACTGTTCAATCTGACTGGTCACGGCGCAGTTTCGCTGCGGGCCACGATCTCGTCGTCGGAAGTGATCTCCGTGCCGACATGCGGGTCGCCCATCCGCGGATCGCCCGCGCGCACCTGCTGTTGCGGTTCGACCGGGGCAAATGGCTCGCGATCGACAATGGATCGCCGACCGGGATGTTCGTCAACGGGAGCCGGGTGTCCGTCGTCGACATCCGCGACGGCCAGAGCATCAACGTCGGAAGCCCCGACGGGCCGCGGTTGAGCTTCGTGATCGAACGCCCCGACCGGACCGTGGGTCAGCTGCCGCCGACGGTCGAGGGGATGCAGGCCCTGGCCCGGCCCGGTGCCATGCGGCCCCCTCGCCCGGAGCCGGCGCAGCCCGTCGGCGGCTCGGCTCCCCGCATCGCGCGCCAGCAGCCGGCCCCGCTGCGCCACGGGCCGCCACCTCCGGCATCGCCACAGGCCAGCGGCCCGCGCCGGGCCGTCGGCTATCCGAACCAACCGCCGCCTCCCCGCGGTCCCCAACCGCCGCCCGAACGGCCCGCCGGGGTGCCGGCCAAGGGCCAACCGCTGACCGAGATCGGCGCGCAAGCCCTCGAAGCTGCGGAGTTCGACAGCACCAACCTGCGGCGCGCGGTGCAGCGGTCCCGGTCGAGGCTCGCGGCGCCACCCACCGGCGCCGCCGTGATCGGCCGCGCCGAGGACAGCGACATCGTCATCTCGGACGTCCTGGCGTCGCGCCAGCATGCCTATCTGGTGCCGGGCCCGACCGGGATGGAGATCCACGACGCCCACAGCATCAACGGCACGTTCGTCAACGGCACCCGAATCCTGTCGGCGCCGCTGACCGAGGGCGACGTCGTCACCATCGGCAACGTCGACCTGGTGTTCAACGGCGAGATCCTGCTCCGTCGCGCCCAGGCGGCCACCCGCACCGGCGGGCTGGAGGTGCGCGAGGTCGACTTCGAAATCGACAGCAAACGCCTGATCCACAAAGTCTCGCTGACCGCCAGGCCCGGCACGCTGACCGCCCTCATCGGCGGGTCCGGGGCCGGTAAAAGCACGCTGTCGCGGCTGATCGCCGGCGCCACCTGTCCCAGCTCGGGCTCAATCACCTTCGAAGGGCACGACATTCACGCCAGCTTCGCGTCGTTGCGCAGCCGGATCGGGATGGTGCCCCAGGACGACGTCGTGCACCGCCAGCTGACCGTGACCCAGGCGCTGAACTATGCCGCCGAGCTGCGCCTGCCGCCCGACACCAGCAAAGAGGACCGCGCGCAGGTGGTCGCGCAGGTGATCGAGGAACTCGGGCTGACCAAGCACGCCGACACGCGGGTGGACAAGCTGTCCGGCGGGCAGCGCAAGCGTGCCTCGGTGGCACTCGAGCTGCTCACCGGGCCGTCGCTGCTGATCCTCGACGAGCCGACCTCCGGCCTGGATCCGGCGCTCGATTTACAGGTCATGACCATGTTGCGGCAGTTGGCCGACGCCGGTCGGGTGGTGCTGGTGGTGACGCACTCGCTGAGCTATCTCGACCTGTGCGACCAGGTGTTGTTGATGGCGCCCGGCGGCAAGACGGCGTACTGCGGGCCGCCCGACGAAATCGAAGCGACCATGGGAACCACCAACTGGGCCAAGATCTTCGGCATGGTGGGGGCGGACCCCGACGAGGCCAACCGTCGGTTCCTGGCCCAGCTCAAACCGCCGCCGGCGGGACCCGAGGCGGAGAAGCCGGCCGACCTGGGCGCGCCGGCACGCTCGAGCACCCGTCGTCAGTTCGCCACGATCGCGCGCCGCCAGGTTCGGCTGATCGTCGCCGACCGCGCCTACTTCATCTTCTTGGCGCTGTTGCCGTTCGTGATGGGCGCGCTGTCGCTCACCGTTCCTGGCTCGACCGGATTCCGTGTCGCCGATCCCAGCGGCGACGGCTCCGACGAGCCGGGCTCGGTGTTGATGTTGCTCACCATGGCCGCCGTGTTCATGGGGACCGCGCTGACCATCCGCGACCTCATCGGCGAGCGCCCGATCTTTCGCCGGGAACAGGCGGTCGGCCTGTCCACCAAGGCGTATCTGCTCGCGAAGATGGCGGTGTTCTTCGTGTTCGCCGTCATTCAGTCGGCGATCGCCACGACCATCACGATCCTGGGGAAGGGGGCGCCGACGCGCCCGGCCCTGCTGCTGGGCAGTGCCACCCTCGAGCTATACGTCGCAACCGCCGCGATGTGCGTCGCCGCCGCGATGGTCGGCCTGGTCCTGTCCTCCCTGGCCCGGTCCAACGAGCAGATCATGCCGCTGCTGGTGGTGTCCCTGATGCTGCAGTTGGTGCTCTGCGGGGGCATGGTCCCGGTCACCAACCGGCTCGGCCTGGACCAGATGTCGTGGGCGGTGCCCTCGCGGTGGGGCTATGCGGCGCAGGCCTCGACGGTCGACCTGTGGGCCATCGAGCCCGGCCCGCTTGCCCCGAAAGACCGCCACTTCAAGCACACGGCCTCGACCTGGCTGTTCGACGTGGGCATGCTGGCGCTGTTGACCATCGTGTACGCGGGATTCGTGGGGTGGCGCAGTCGGCTCAAGCGCCACTGATCCGCCGTCACCGCTAGATGAAGTCCAGGGCCTCGACCGTAGCGACCGGGCCTTCGTGGGTGGGCCGGTTCGCGCCACCGATGCAGTAGACGGTGTTACCCACCGTCGCGACCGCCTCGGCGTGACGCGGGGTGGGCATCGGGGGCAGCGCGCTCCAGGTTCCGTTGGCGATGTCGTACATCTCGGCCACCCCCAACACCCGCGTCGGCTCCTCACCGCCGACCGCCAGGATCCGGCCGTCGATGAACGCGGCGCCGTAGCTGCCGCGGGGGGTCGGCATGTCGACCAATTTGGTCCAGCTGCCGGACTGGGGGTCGAACCGTTCGAACGCCGCGGAGTTCTTGTCGGCCGACAGGAATCTGCCGCCGACCGCGTAGACGTAGGTGCCGTCCGACACCGCCGCGAGATGTTCACGCGGAGTTGGCATCTCTGCCGCGTCGTGCCACGAGCTGCCGTCGAAGACCTCGGTCTGACCGACGAGTTGCTTGGCGTTCTGGCCGCCGACGGCCACGAGTTTGTCGCCGACCACCGCGGCGGCCAGCGCCGCGCGGGCGTGGGTGAGGTTCGGCAGTTCGACCCACTTGCCGGCGCGCAACGCGAACACCTTGGTGGACGCTTGGGTGAGGTCGCTGCTGGCGCCGCCGAGCACCACCACCTCGCCGTGATAGGTCGCCGCGGCGGCGTGGTGCAGCGGGATTGGCAGTGGCGGTTGCGGCTGCCAGGTGCCGGCGCGCGGGTCGTAGCTTTCGACCGTCGACAACGCCACGCCGTCGCGCAGGCCGCCGACGATCCAGATCTTGTCGTCGAGCACGGTCCACGCCGTCATCAGCCGAGGCGTCGGCGCATCGGGCAGGGAACGCCATTGCGCGGCGGGCTGGATTCGGCGCGCCGGCAGCTGCAGCGCCTCGGCCGACGAGGTGGCCTGGCCGTCGCCGACCTCGCTCGACCCGCCGATCGCGAACACGGCTTGCCCCACCGCGTCGACCGCCATGCCGTGGCGCGCAATCGCAAGATCCGGCAAGCCGGCCCACGCGTTCGTGGTCAGATCGAACACCGACACGCTCTTGAGGACCTGCCCGGCCGACTGCCCCCCGACGGCCACCAACCGCCGATCGGCGATCGCCACGCCGAGATCACCGCGTGGCTGGGGGAGGTCGGGCAACCGCGTCCAGCTTTTCGCGGCAGGGTCATACGCCTCGACGGTCGGCAGGTCGGTGGTCCCGTTGCTGCCGCCCACCGCGTACACCAGCTTGCCGTCCGACGCCGCGGCCAGCATCTGCCGCGGGGTCGGGATCGGCGTGCCGAGGGTCCAGGAGTTGCCGTCGAAGACCTCGGTGGTGTTCAGCGGGGCGCCGTTCGCGTCGACGCCGCCGGTGACGACGATGCGGTCGCCCACGACCGCGGCCGCGGCCGCCGCCCGCGGTTGCAACAGGTGGGGCAGCTCGACCCAGTGGCTGTTGACCACCCGCCAAACCTGGTCGCTGGCAACCTTTTGCGCTCCCGCGGCCCGCCAGCCGCCGAGCACGATCGGGTTGCCCCGCCACGTCACCGCCATCGCGTGCTGAACCGGAACCGGAAGATCGTCGCCGCTCTTCCAGCTGTCGATCACCGGGTCATAGCCCTCGTGGTTGGCGACGAGCGCGTGGTTACTGCCCAATCCGCCGAAGATCCAGATCGTGCCATCGGCCTGCGTGGTCGCCGCCGCCTGGCGCGCGATGCGCGCGTTGGTGATCGGCTGCCACTTCACGGTTTGGCCGCTCGGTTGACTGGCCGCGGGCTGGTGGTGTTTGTTGCCCTGGGTGAGCAGCACGTAGACGCCGCTGCCGAGCACCAGCACCGCCACCACGATCCCCAGCACGATCAGGGGCGCCGTCAGGCGATTGCCCTTCTTGCCCGACGAGCCCAGCCACTTCACCGCCCCGGCGGCCGGCCCGCGACGCGCGACGGCGGGTGGGTCGGCGTCGCTCGGCGGCGCGATCGCGTCGGTCATGCTGGTCGGTTCGGCGATCGCCTCGGTGGGTTCGGAGGTGGTGGGCCGGGCCGGAATTGGGCCTCGCCTGTCCGCGGGGCGTGGCCCGGTGGGCTGGGGGCTGGTGGGACGCGGCGGCGCGGGCGGCGTTCGGCGATCGGTGAGCGGATGGAGCAGCGAGGTGCTGTCCGGGTCGGCGTTTCGCGGGGCAGGTTTGGCGATGCGCGGCGGTCGCGGGGCGGGTGCCCCCGTCTTCCCGCCATGCCCGGCCGGTGAGGTCCGCGGCTTCGCCAGACCCGCCGAGCCGCCCACCGTGCGCCCCGCGCCCGCGCCGACGGCGGTGATGGCCATCGCGTCGGGCTTCAGGCCGTTGCGGCGCAGGCTCTCCTGCAGTCCGCGACCGAACTCCGCCGCCGACGCCGGCCGCTCGGCCGAGTCGACCGCCATCGCCGTCTCGATCGCCGCGCACACCGCGTCGGGGATCCCGCCGGGACGCAGGTCCGGGACCCGCGTGTTGTTGATCCGCGTGTAGTGCGCGAGCAGGTCTTCGCTGCCGCGGCGCTCGTAGGCGGGGTTACCGGCGATGAGCGAATACAGGGTGGCGCCAAGCGAATAGACGTCGCTGCCGACGGTCGCGGGATCGCCCGCCATCACCTCGGGCGCGAGGTAATCGATTGTGCCGGAGAACAATCCGGCCGCCGTCTCATATCCGCCGGCGATGTGGGCGGTCCCGAAGTCGGTCAGTTGCGGTTCGCCGTAGTCGTTGACGAGGACGTTCGCGGGCTTGATGTCGCGATGCAGCGTGCCGCTCAGGTGTGCGGTTTCCAGTGCGCCGCAGAGCTTTACGCCGATCCGCACGGCTTCCGGCCAGGCGATGGGGCCCTCGCGCTGCACCCGCAGGCCCAGCGAGCCCGCGGGGCAGTACGACATGACAATGTAGGGGCGGCCGCTCGCGGTCAGGCCGACCCGCAAAATGTTGACGATGTTCGGGTGCCCCGAGAGCCCGCCCATGGCGTAGCCCTCGCGCAGAAACCGTTCGCGGCCGGCGTCGTCGATGAAGGTCGGCAGCACCTTGATCGCCACATTGCGCCCGAGCGCTGTCTCGCGACAGCAATAGACCACCCCGGCGGCGCCCCGAGCGATCTGGCGGGCGTTGTCGAACCCGGCAGCGGCTAACTCCGCCACGACCTCGCTCGCTCCCGACGCCGGGGCGCGAGCCTTGGGTTTTTCAGCCATTACCTGGCCCCAACTTCCCAGGCGATTGATCAATCGGGGTCAAGCGTAGCGAACATCGGATCGCCGTCAGTGCGGTTCCGGCGACAATCCTGGCCGCTAACTCGGTTGGCTCGTGCGTTGTCGCCGCGCTTCGCCCGCGGTCTCAACGTCGATGGCGTCGGGGGCCCGGCTCTGCAGATGCTGGCCGGTCTGGTACGGCAACCGACTGACGATTGCACGCGCGCAGCACCCGCTGACTGTCTGCGCCGCTACCGGTAAAGCCGCAGTCTGGTTGGCGTCCGCGGTCTCGGCGACGCTGATCACGAGGACAGCAAGGGGGTTTCTCGAGGCGTCCGGCGATTCGGCCACCCGCACAGGTTGCATTGCGGTGGCGGTCGTTTCGGAAGTCACGCGGGACGCTGCAACCCCTTGCATGACTAACGGTCGAGGATCAAATGGACTTTGGTATTTCCACGTTCGTAACCGACAACAGCATCGACACGGTGTCGCTCGCTCGCGCGATCGAAGACCGGCACTTCACTTCGCTGATGGTGGCCGAGCACACCCATATACCGGCCTGCCGGCAGTCGCCATATCCACTCGGCGGCGATTTGCCCCCCGAGTTTTACCGGACCCTCGATCCCTTCGTCACGCTGGCCGCTGCCGCGGCGACGACGTCGAGAATCGAACTGTTCACCGGTATCGCGCTGTTGGTCCAACGCGATCCGATCATCGTGGCAAAAGAGGCCGCGAGCATCGATTTGATATCGAACGGCCGGTTCGCCTTGGGCGTGGGCGCAGGCTGGAATCTCGAGGAACTGCGCGACCATGGCACCGACCCGAAGACGCGCGGTGCGCTGCTCGACGAGCGGATCGAGGCCGTCAAGGCGCTGTGGAGCGACGAACCCGCCGAATACCACGGCACGTATGTCAATTTCGACGCGTCCTACATCCGGCCCAAGCCGGTCCGGCAACCGCATCCTCCGGTCTTCATCGGCGGCAACTCCGCGGCAGCGGTGAAACGGGTGATCCGGCACAACGCGGGGTGGCTAGCCGTCCCAACGCCAGCGGAGGCCTTGATCATGCGGACCAACGAAATGCGTGACGGTGCGGGCTACGACGTCCCGCTGGCGATGTTCGGCGCGCCCGTCGACCCAGGCTATTGGGCCGTGGCCGACAAGCTGGGGTTCGGCCAGGTGGCGCTCCTGTTACCCACGCTGCCGACCGACGAGTCACTTCGACTGCTCGATGACTACGCCGCCAAGGTTGATCAATACCGTGGCTAGGGCTTCGATGCCGGGGAACTCGCCTGCTGCCCGAATCGCGCGCCGCTACCCAAAGCTTTCGGCGCGACAAATCTTGGCAACCGAAATCCCAAAGGAGCGAACATGACCCGAACCGACGACGATAGCTGGGGCTTGAAAACCAGCGTGGGAGCCACGGCCACGATGGTGGCCGCCGCGCGGGCCGTCGCCAGCAAGAGCCCCAACCCGCTGATCAACGATCCGTTCGCCGAGGATTTGGTTCGGGCAGTCGGAATCAAGCTTTTTACCCAGATAGTCGATGGACTGGTCTCGTTTTCGGAGATCGGGGCGGGCTGGCTTCCGGCGTATTTCGGTCTTCGCAGTAGAGCCTTCGATGACTTCGCCACCCAGGCGTGCTTCCTGGGTCTTCGACAGGCGGTGATTTTGGCATCCGGATTGGACAGCCGCGCGTACCGATTGGACTGGCCGTCGGGGATATCCATCTATGAAGTGGATCAACCCGAAGTCATCGGCTGGAAGCGAGATATCTTGGCAAAGCTGGGATGCGCGCCGGCGACGCACCACCGTTGCGTGGGCGTCGATCTCCGACGTGACTGGGCGAAAGCATTGCTGCAAGCGGGGTTTGACGACACTGAGCCGACAGCATGGATTGTGGAAGGTCTCCTGGTCGGCTATCTGCCACCCCGGGCGCACGACGAAATACTCGATGCGATCACGGGATTGAGCGCCCCGGGCAGCCGGATAGTGGCCGACCACACCGACATTCGTCGTCCCGATCTGATCAATGAATTTCTCAGCGAGTTCCATGACCAGTGGTGCCAGCGTGACTCCAGCCTCAATTTGCGAGGACTGACCTTTTCGGGGCCCCGGCAAGATCCTGCGGTGTATCTGGCGGAGCGTGGCTGGGTAACACACAACGCGAACGTGACCGACCTCTTGCGCGCCGCTGGGCGATCTCCGTCCGCGGCGGCTGAATTTCCCGCGTCTTCAGAATTCATGCTGTTTCTGAACGGGGTCCGTAACTAGACGGCCCGCCGACTGCATGCGGAGCCGATCGTCAGTGGATGCGTGCGCTGCCGCCGAGGCCGATCTCGAGCACGCTTCCGGTGATCACTCCGGGGTCGGTGACCAGGTACACCACGCCGCGGCTGACGTCCTCGGGCTGTAGCCAGGGTTGCGGTATCGGGTTGGCTTTGGTCATCCGGCGCACGAGGTCGTCGGGGACGTCGTCGCTTCCGGTGGGTTGCACCATCGGCGTCTGGGTGGTGGTGGGGCAGACCACGTTGATCGTGATGCCCTCCTTGGCGACCTCGAGGGCGGCGGACTTCGCCAGGCCGATGACGCCCCACTTGGTGGCGTTGTAGGCGGCCAGCTCGGGGATGCCCATGCGGCCGCCCATCGAGGAGGTGACGACGATCCTGCCGAACCGCTGCTGGCGCATCACCGGTATCGCGGCGCGCAGGGTGTGAAAGGCGC
Source organism: Mycobacterium sp. 1245499.0 (assembly GCF_001673615.1). Classification (NCBI taxonomy): domain Bacteria; kingdom Bacillati; phylum Actinomycetota; class Actinomycetes; order Mycobacteriales; family Mycobacteriaceae; genus Mycobacterium; species Mycobacterium sp. 1245499.0. The sequence goes on along the minus strand of NZ_LZMG01000215.1, from coordinate 4,673 downwards.
CGGTCAGGTTGGTGTCGATCAGCTGTTGCCACACCACGTCGCTGACGTCTTCCAGCACCCCGGTGCTGACGATTCCGGCGTTGGCCACCACGATGTCGAGGCTGCCTAGGTCGGCGACCGTCTGGGTGATCGCGGCGTTGACCGCGGCCGCGTCGCGCACGTCCAAGGTGATCGGCACGCAACGCCGGCCCAGTTCCTCGACGAGCTTGGTCGTTTCCCGTAGGTCGTCCTCGGTGCCCAGGGGATAGGTCAGGTCCGTCATCGCCTGCGGGGCATCGGCGACGACGATGTCGGCTCCTTCGGCGGCCAGGGCCAGCGCATGCGAGCGGCCCTGTCCTCGAGCTCCGCCGGTGATAAAAGCCACGCGTCCGTCCAAAGCACCCATGGCGGTAAAGCTACCAGCGGGTTACGCGCTTGCCGGCGCGCCGGGTGGCGTTATGAAACCGATTGCTGTGGGCGAGGTTTCGGCGCTATGCTCCCCGCCGCTCGGCGTTCTTTCTCCATCGCGCATCCGCTACAGATGGAGCGTGCGTGCTATATATCTCGATCATTCGAGTCCACGCCCGAGATGATAGAAATATTAATCATCAGGCGCCTGGGACCCAATGATAAAAATATTGATCATCGGGGCATATCCACCGTATGATTAAAATATGCATCATCAAGTACCGTTGGTGTACGACACCATCGAATTCGGCGAACACGTCCGGCGCGCGCGCCAGGACAGGGGCTTCAACCAGGATGAGCTCGCCAACCGCATCGGAGTCAATCGTATGACCATCTCCCGTCTCGAACGGGGAGAATCTGTCAGCGTCGATATAGCCCTGCGCGCGCTTTCGGAGTGCGGCATGGCGCTGGCGCTAGTGCCGAAGTTTTCCCGAATGACGACAATCGATGGCGCGCAAAGCGCTTGACGTCTGGCTGTACGGCGTCCACGTCGCACGGCTGAGCGAGCCGCGCCGCTTCCGTCTGCGTCTGGAGTTCACCGAGGAAGCGCTCGACAACTTCGGCGAGGGGAGTCGAGTCCTGTCCTTGGCGTTACCCATCTCGCGAAAACCTGTCCAGGACCGGGACGGCAAGTTGCAGGTCTCGGCCTTCATCGAAGGTCTTTTGCCAGAAGGCAACCTGCGTCGCCACATCGCCACCGAGGCTGGTGTGCCAGTCAACGACACGATGACGCTATTGGAACGGTTGGGCGCGGAATGTGCGGGTGCGGTCCAGATTCTCACCGAAGGAGCGAAACCCGGTGCCGGCCGGGTCCGCCGATTGACGAAGCAGGAGGTCGACACTCTGATCGCGGACCTGCCGACCTACCATCTACCTGAGGGCACCACGCCACAGGCATCGCTCGCCGGTATTCAGGACAAAGTGCTCTTGGTAGCTCTTCCCAACGGCGAATGGGGTTGGCCTGAAGCAGGTGCGGCTTCGACGCACATCATCAAACCCGAGCCGCTCGGCGGCGCCGTGAAGCTTCTCATTCAGACGGAAGATTGGGCGCTACGAGTGGCGCGCGGCGCAGGCATCGATGCCGCAGAGCCGCGAATAGATCGCTTTGGTGGACGCACGGCCATTGTCGTGGTCCGCTATGACCGAGGCCCTGACGGCACTCGGCTGCATCAAGAAGATTTCTGTCAGGCACTAGGTCTCGATCCCGCGGCCAAATACGAGAGCACCAGCGAAGCAACTCGTTTGGGCTCGAGGCTACGACGCGTGGCACGCGCGGCCGCACCGAGGGCGTTGGATCCTGACGGCTTTCGATTGGCGTTGCTGCAGGCAGTCACGTTTAACGTCGTCATTGGCAATAGTGACGCGCACTCAAAAAACTACTCAGTGATGATCGGCCGTGATGGCAGTGTGTCGCTGGCACCGATCTACGACGTCGCGCCGGTCATGTACCTGGATCCCGCATTCAAGGGCACCGGACATGTGATCAACGGGAAGACGGGTATTGACGGCATCGACGTCGATGATCTGACGGCCGAAGCGGTTTCCTGGGGCATGGGACAGCGACGAGCACGTGCGGCGGTACGGTCATGCATGGAGCGGATATACAGCTCAGTCGAGCGCATCGCACTTCCCCCGGGAGCCGAGTCGGTCAAGGCGAACCTTGACCAGTTGTGGATCCAACGCTCTTGGGGCACAGCGTCTTTGAAATCCGGGCGCTCAGACTCGGCCGGGAGCGGCAGCAGCCCGTAGAGGTGCCGTGTTTCGGTACGCCCCTCGCATCCAGGGCGAGTCCGAGGTCGACAAAGTGTCGTGAGGCGCATGGGCGCTTACGCGTGCTGAGACCAATATGTCGCCGGGGGCCGGCCGTTCAATGGATCACCGTGACGCTGACACGGCGTCGTCATCGCGCCGCATCGCCGCGGGTAAACGTGGAGCCGATGACGGGAATCGAACCCGCGTATTCAGCTTGGGAAGCTGATGTTCTGCCATTGAACTACATCGGCACTTCTCGCCAAGGAAGGCTAGCACCCGACGGGAGCCGTCGAGGTCAGGACCGCTCATCGGCTCCGGCGCTGCGGCCGTCGCGCGCCGTCGCACCGAACCGGAGTTATTCCTTTCACAAATTCACATTCGCATATTTATTATTCCGTTATTGCGCCGTAATGTGCTCGGGGTGGGTCGGCACAGGTTAGCCAGGAAGCGACGTAAACCGTCGGTGGCCCTGGCTGCGGTGCTCGCCCCCGCGGCCGTGTTCTTCGCGGTGTCCTCGGACGTCACCCCAATTGCGCCGCATGTCGAGGCCAAGCCCGTTATCAGCGAACCCGCCCCGTGCTGCGCGCAAATCGTGACCGTGGCGTCCAATCGCCTCCTCACCGGCGTAGGCGATGCCGAGCCCGCCGCGGCGTCGCGGTATCACACCCGGGCCCCGCTGCTGACCGCCGACGTCGCTCCCGAACGCGGCCTGCAGGTCCGGACGATCCTGGTCGCCCGCAGCATCACCGCCGACTTTCCCCAGATCCACGAGATGGGGGGAGTGCGCCCGGATCCGTTGCCGTGGCACCCCCTGGGGCTGGCGCTCGACGTGATGATTCCCGACCCGGAATCGGCGGAGGGTATCGCGCTGGGCAACGCGATCGTCGCCTACGTGCTGCAGAACGCCAACCGCTTCGGCATCCAGGACGCGATCTGGCGCGGCGTCTACTACACGCCCGGCGGAGCGCAGCCGAGCCGGCTCGGCCACTACGACCACGTGCACGTCACGACCACCGGCGGCGGATATCCGACCGGCGGCGAGGTCTATCTCCGCTGAACGCGTCCCCCGGAGGCTAGGCTCGTCGCGTGCTGCTCTCCGATCGCGACCTCAGGGCCGAAATCAGCGCCGGGCGGTTGGGCATCGACCCGCTGGACGACGCCCTGGTGCAGCCGTCGAGCATCGATGTGCGACTTGACTGCATGTTCCGGGTGTTCAACAACACCCGCTACACCCACATCGACCCGGCCAAGCAACAGGACGAGCTGACCACCTTGGTCGAACCCGTCGCCGGCGAGCCGTTCGTCCTGCACCCCGGGGAGTTCGTGCTGGGCTCGACGCTGGAACTCATCACCCTGCCCGACGACCTCGCCGGCCGCCTGGAGGGCAAGTCGTCGCTGGGCCGCCTCGGCCTGCTCACACACTCGACGGCCGGGTTCATCGACCCGGGCTTCAGCGGTCACATCACGCTGGAGCTGTCCAACGTGGCCAACCTGCCGATCACGCTGTGGCCGGGCATGAAGATCGGTCAGCTGTGCATTCTGCGGTTGACCAGTCCCGCCGAACATCCTTACGGCAGTACGCAAGTAGGTTCGAAGTACCAGGGCCAGCGGGGACCCACCCCGTCGCGGTCCTATCAGAACTTCATAAGGACTACATAGGTTCGCAGCGGCCCTCCCGCACCCCTGCTGGGCGATACTTAGTTAGCCATTGGTTTTTCCTCCGCCTGGCCGTGGCTCATCGTGCAATACCTTTGGAGGGGTTTGTATTGGATATCGTGCTCGGGGTGTCGATGGCACCGTCATCGATCCAGATGGTCGTCCTGGAAGGCGAATACGCCGACGGCGCAACCGTAGAAGAGGACGTGTTCGACGTCGCCGACGTCGACGATGCGGCCACCGCGACCGGGCCCGACCAAGTGATCTCGGCCATCTTGGGCACCCGTGAGGGCGCGGCCGACGCCGGCATGGAACTGTCGTCGATCGGCGTGACGTGGACGGATCAACTCGAAGCCGCGGCGCTGCGCGACGCGCTGACCGCCCACCGGATCGACAACGTCATGCTGGTGTCGGCGTTTTTGGCCGCGGCGGCGTTGGCGCAAAACGTCGGCGGGGCAATGGGTTACGAGCGCACCGCGGTGCTGCTGGTGGAACCCGACACCGCGACGCTGGCGGTCGTCGAGACCTCCGACGGCTCCATCCCCGACGTCTATAAGCAACAGATCCACGCCCAGTCCTACGGCGATGCCGCCGAGCAACTCAGCGCGATGGTCGCCGGGATGGAGAAGCTGGAACTGTTGCCCGGCGGCCTGTTGCTGGTCGGCTCGGCTATCGACGTCGGGCCGCTGAAGCCGGTGTTGCAGTCGACGACCTTCCTCGACGTGAGTGTGGCCGAGGAACCGGAGACCGCGCTGGCCCGCGGGGCCGCGCTGGCGTCGGCGAACGCGCCGCTGTTTGCCTCGTCGACCGCCGCGCTG
>NZ_LZMG01000214.1:0-23017 GCF_001673615.1 Mycobacterium sp. 1245499.0 | reverse complement strand
GGTGCGCAGCGTGGTGTCCGCCCGGCCCGACCAGCACGCCCTGCTGGCCGGGGTCACCGCCCCGGTGCTGGTGGTCGCCGGCGCGGAAGACGCCACCTTCCCGGTGGCAGAAACCCGCGCCATGGCCGACTCGATCCCCGGCGCGTCCTTCGCCGTGCTCGACCGGGTCGCGCACCTGGCGGCGCTCGAAGAGCCCGCGCGGGTCAACGAGCTGCTGGACGCATTCTTGTTCGGACACCGACGGTGAGGCAGCGGTAGTCGCCCGGACAATCAACCGAAATACCTCCGAAACACGCCCCACGTAGCTTCGGCAGCGAAGGGCCGATCGGGAGGCGACATGAAAGGTCTACATTGCGGGGCCGGCCGGATCCGTGGCGCCCCCACAGCGAAGCGGTGATCGCCGATGGCGTCGGCGCCGACGAAAACACACTGCCCTTACTGCTCCCTGCAGTGCGGGATCACCCTGGACACCTCGGGGGGTCAGGTGGCGCTCGCGCCACAAAACGACTTTCCGACCAATCGTGGCGGGTTGTGCGCCAAAGGCTGGACGGCCGCTGACCTGCTGGGCCATCCGGAACGTCTGACGCGCCCACTGGTTCGCGACGGACGCGGCTCACCGCTGCGCCCCGCCACCTGGAACGAGGCACTCGAAAAAGTCGTCGCGGCATTCCAAGACGCTCAGCGCCGGCACGGGCCGGACGCCGCGGGCTGCTTCGGCGGTGGCGGCCTGACCAACGAGAAGGCTTATCAGCTGGGCAAGTTCGCGCGCGTGGCGCTGTGCACCTCGGCGATCGACTACAACGGCCGCTTCTGCATGTCGTCTGCGGCCGCCGCAACGAACCGATCGTTCGGTATCGACCGGGGACTGCCGTTCCCACTGGCTGACATCGCCGGAGCCGACGTGGTCCTGCTGGTCGGCAGCAATCCCGCCGAGACGATGCCGCCGGCGATGCAGTTCTTCGAACAGGGACGGGCACGGGGTGCCAAGCACATCGTGGTGGATCCTCGGCGCACTTTGACCGCTGCTCGTGCCGACCTGCACCTGCAACCGGTCCCGGGCACGGACTTGGCCCTGGCCAACGGCATGCTCAATGTCGTTGCCCGCGAGGGTCTTATCGACGAGAAATACGTCTGCGAACGCACCACGGGATTCGAGGCGGTGCGCCGCGCCGTGCGCCTGTACTGGCCGGACCGGGTGGAGCGCATCACCGGCGTGCCCGAGAACGACATCGTGGCGGCGGCCCGGCTGCTCGCCAACGCCGGTCGCGCGATGATCCTCACCGCTCGGGGGGCCGAGCAGCACAGTTCCGGCACCGACACGGCGCAGGCGTTCATCAATCTCGCCCTGGCACTGGGGCTGCCAGGCCGTCAATACAGCGGTTTCGCCACCATCACGGGACAGGGCAATGGGCAGGGCGGTCGCGAACACGGGCAGAAGTGCGACCAGCTACCTGGTTATCGCAAGCTGGACGATCCTGTCGCTCGGGCCCACGTGGCGCAGGTATGGGGCATCAACCCCGCCGACCTGCCGTCCTCGGGCCGGTCGGCATACGAGATGCTCAGCGGCATCGGCAATCCCGGTGGCGTACGGGCGTTGTGGGTGCTGGCGTCCAACATCGCGGTGTCCGCACCGAACTCGACGTACGTCGCCGAAAAGCTGGCGGAGCTGGACTTTCTCGTGGTGTCTGACATTTTCCTGTCCGAGACCGCCGCGCTGGCCGACGTGGTGCTGCCCACCACGCAGTGGGCTGAGGAGTCGGGCACCATGACGAACCTGGAAGGGCGGGTGATCCTGCGCCGGGCGGCGGTTTCGCCGCCCGGGGAGGTGCGCTCCGATCTGGACGTGATGACCGATCTGGCAAAACGACTGGGGGCACAAGGCTTTTCGGCCGAACCCCAGGAGGTGTTCGAGGAACTGCGTCGGGCAAGTCAGGGCGGTAAGGCCGACTACAGAGGAATCAGCTATGAACGGATCGAGGCCCACGACGGGGTGTTCTGGCCTTGCCCGTCAGCGCTGTACCCCGACACGCCGCGACTGTTCGTCGAGGACTTCCCCACGCCCGACCGCAGGGCCCGCTTCCACGCGACCGAACAACGCGCCGCCGCCGAACTGCCCGATGACGACTACCCGTACTACCTGACGACCGGGCGAGTGTTGCGCCAATACCAATCCGGGACCCAAACCCGGCGCGTGGCAAAACTTTCCGATGACGAATCCGAACCGGTGGCCGAGTTGCATCCCGCACTGGGTCGACGGATCGGAATCGCTGACGGCGACAAGGTCCGCCTCAGCACGCGCCGGGGTGAGGTCGTGATGAGAGCCCGCCTGGACGACAGCATTCGGCCCGACACCGTCTTCGCACCGTTTCACTGGGGCGGCGCGGGATGTATCAACCGGCTGACCAATCCGGCGCTCGACCCGCAGTCCCGCATGCCGTCGTTCAAGGTATGTGCGGTCGCCGTGTCCGCAATTCACGCCGGGCCGATCGTTTCCAGGGAAGGAGATTGACACATATGGGTGACGGCAGCACGCCCCGATTCCTGCAGGGCGCCTTCGCGTTCGACGGCAAGGGCTACGACGCCCCGGTGCCGCTCGACGCGTCGATGCGCTACCTGGTGCCGGCGGGCGCGATCGCCCAGCCGGTGTATTTCCGCGGCGGCAACAGCACTGAGGAGCTGATCACCGTCGTGGTGATGCGCGACGGCGCCCCGATGCGCTACTTCCCGATCGGCGCCAAAGCCGCCGTACACGTGCCGCTGCGGGTCGTCGAAGACCTGCTCGCCGACACCGTTCTCGAGGTTTTCCTCGCCGCACCGGACGGGCTGAGCGGCACGGTGTTCGTCGACATCGGCCTGGTCGAAATCTAGCCCCCGCGAGGATCATTCATGACCACACTCGTTCAATGCGAAACCAACGGCCACCGTCCGCCGACCCGGGCCGCCCTGGTGGTGGTCGGTAACGGCATGGCGGGAGCGCGGGCGCTCGAGGAGATCATCGCGCGCGGCGGCAGTGAGCGGTTCTCCATCACCGTGTTCGGCGACGAACCGTACGGTAACTACAACCGGATCTTGCTCTCCAACGTGCTGGCCGGCTCCGACGATGCGCGTGAAATCTATCTCAATCCGCTGGACTGGTACGGTGACAATGACATTGACCTGCGAGCGGGAGTGCGGGTGGTGCGCGTGGACCCCTTTGCGCACCTGGTGCACGCCGACGACGGCAGCACCGTGCGCTACGACAAGCTGATCCTGGCCACCGGCAGCAGGTCGTTCTTCCCGCCGGTGGCCGGCATCTGGTCGGACGACAAGACTCTCGCCCCCGGCGTCTTCGGCTTTCGCACACTCGACGACTGCGCAGGCATGATCGGCTTCGCCGACGGGCGAAGCCGGGCGGCCGTGATCGGTGGCGGTCTCTTGGGTCTGGAGGCCGCCCGAGGCCTGCAGAACCGGGGACTGCAGGTGGGCGTCGTACAGGGCGGTCCGACGTTGATGAACGCTCAACTCGACGATCAAGGGAGCGGCATCCTGCGGCGGCTGGTCGAGGCGCTGGGAATCGAGGTGTACACGGGCAAGAGAACCACCAGGATGCTCACTCGAGACGGGTCACCGTCGGCGATCGAGTTCGACGACGGCAGCCGGCTGCCGTGCGACATGGTGGTGATGGCGGCAGGCATCCGGCCGAATGTCGGGTTGGCGGTGCGCGCCGGTTTGACCGTCGAACGCGCCATCGTCGTCGACGATCACCTGCGCTCGGTCGATGACGGCGACATCTACGTGGTAGGCGAATGCGCACAGCACCGCGGCCAGGTCTACGGCCTGGTGGCGCCGCTGTGGGAGCAGGCCACCGTGCTTGCCGATCATTTGACGGGCGTCAATCCCCGTGCGGCATACCATGGTTCGCGCACGGCAACCAAGCTCAAGGTTGCCGGTGTGGACGTGGCGGCAATGGGCATCAAGAGCCCCGAACGCGACGACGACGAATTCGTGCAGTACTCCGAGCCGCGGCGGGGTGTGTACAAGACCGTTGTGGTGCGTGACGACAAATTGGTCGGGGCGACGCTGGTCGGCGATGTCAGCAAGGTGGCGTTTCTGATGCAGGCCTTCGACCGCGGCCTCCCGCTACCGCCCGAGCGCGTCTCGCTGATGTTCGACATCGGCGGTGCTCCGGACCCAGCCACCGGGGCGGCCGAATTGTCCGACGACGCTCAAGTATGCAACTGCAACGGGGTCGACAAGTCCGCGATCGTGCGGTGCGTGAGAGACGGGCAGACGTCACTCGAGGGGGTGATGTCGGCGACCCGCGCCGGCAAAGGATGCGGATCCTGCAAGGGCCTGGTCGCGCAGCTCGTCGAGTGGGCGGCCTCGGAAGCCGGGGCCGCGATTTCGCACGACGCCGCGGCCAATTGGTACGTGCCGGGGATCCCTTACGAGAAGCCGGAGCTGATGCGCAGGATCCGCGAGCTCGAACTGCACTCGGTGTCATCTGTTTTCGCCGCGCTGGCGCCGGAGGGCCGCGAGGACGCCGGATCCAAAATGGCGTTGTCCTCGCTGCTGCACATGATGTGGGGCGACGAATTCGTCGACGAGCGCGACGGCCGGTTCATCAACGACCGGGTGCACGGCAATATTCAGCGGGACGGAACGTTCTCCGTGGTGCCCCAACTCAAGGGCGGGGTGACCAGCGCCGAGCAACTGCGCAAGATCGCGGACGTCGCCGACAAGTACCGCATCCCGATGATCAAGCTCACGGGCGGCCAGCGCATCGATCTGCTGGGCGTGCGCAAGGAAGACCTCCCGCTGGTGTGGGCGGACCTCGGCATGCCGTCCGGGTATGCATACGGCAAAAGCTTCCGCACCGTCAAAACCTGTGTGGGAAGCGACTTTTGCCGCTACGGCCTGGGTGATTCGACGGCGCTGGGCATTGCGATCGAGGAGCGCTTCCAAGGCATACCCAGCCCCGGCAAGATGAAGCTCGCGGTGACCGGGTGCCCCCGCAACTGCGCCGAAGCACTGTGTAAGGACGTCGGCGTGGTCGCAATCGAAGGCGGGCAGTGGCAGATCTACGTCGGCGGCGCCGCCGGCGCACACGTGCGCAAGGGCGACCTGTTGACCACCGTCGGCACCCCGGCCGAGGTGATTGCGCTGACCGGGCGGTTCCTGCAGTACTACCGCGAAAACGCCAACTGGCTGGAGCGCAGCTACGACTTCGTCCCGCGGGTGGGCATCGACCGGATTCGCAACATCGTGGTCTTCGACAGCGACGGCATCGCCGCCGACCTGGATGCCCGCATGCAGAAGTCGGTCGACTCGTACCGAGATCCGTGGACCGATGGCCGAGAAGCCGCGAATGCCAGCCAATTTCGCTCGTCGTTGCCGCTGATCCCGCTGCCCCAGGTGCCGGTGCGATGAGTGATGTCAACCTGGGACCGGTGGATCAGATCCCGGTCGGAGAGGGCCGAACCTTTGTCGTCGACGGCCGGCAGATCGCGGTGTTCCGGTGCCGGGACGGCTCGCTGCGTGCGCTTGACGCCGTGTGTCCGCATCGCGGCGGTCCGCTGGCAGACGGGCTCATGGACGCCGACGTCGTCATCTGCCCGCTGCACGGCTTCACCTACGACCTGGCATCGGGATGCGAGGTCGCCAACGGTGGAGCGCCGGTCACCGCCTATCCCGTTCACGCCGACGACGGGTCGGTTCACCTGCGGGTCGATGGGAAAGTCCACGCCTGATCACTGAACCATTTCGGTTCCGGCCCCGTGCACCAGTGCGGTGGATTAACCGAGCCACGATCGGGGTATCGGAGCAGTGCTGGCGCACGGGCTTGCCGTCAGCTTGTTGGGGTTTGCCGGCGCGTCGCCGCAACGTCCCGCAGGGACGGGAGCGTCGGCGCGCCGCCCGATCGGCCAGGACGCGAGGACGTGAAATGCTTGGGCAACTTTACGATCGGGCACTTGGCGGGGAGCGATGTTGGATCCGTCATGACGACGGCGAACTGCGGCCACTGCCGGCGCACCGATGGTTGGGTGCCCGATGTCCCGGTGATGGATCTGGTGACGCCTTCGACGAAATCTTCGACGAAGCCGTCACGCAGATGTGCACCGGGCCGACAATCGAGCTGGGTTGCGGGCCGGGCCGGTTGGTGGCGAGGCTGATTCAGCGGGGCATCCCCGCACTGGGCATCGACCGGTCCGCGACCGCCATCCAGCTGGCGGGTCGCGGTGGTGCACCGGCACTGCTGGGCGACGTGTTCGAGCCGCTGCCGGGAACGGGCCTGTGGCAGACGGTTTTATTGGTCGACGGCAACGTCGGGCTCGGCGGGGATCCGCGACGAATCCTCGGGCGCGCCTTCGAGCTGCTGGCCCGCGGCGGGCGTTGCGTGGCCGAGTTCGAGGCCGAGGCCATCGGGATCTGTTCGCGCTGGGTGCGTCTGGAGTCGGCGGGGGAGGTCGGCCCCTGGTTCCGCTGGGCGTCCGTGGGGGTGGACAGCGCCGCCGCGCTGGCCACGCAGGTGGGGCTGACGCTGACCGGCGTCAGCCTTGTCGGTGGCCGGGTCATCGCCGACCTGGTGGCCGGGTAAGCGTGTCGTACACAGCAAAATTCGGCGAACGCAGCGAACAATTAAAAGCTGTTCAAACAGCGTAAATATCGTGGTCAGCGAGCACGCCCGGCAAAGCGGTTCCAGCACGGCGCCCCGTTCTGTGGAAACGTCAGTTTGCGAAACGCCGTGAGGGGTACAGTCCCGTTCATGACGGCGAATGGACCGGGCATTACCAATTGCGTGAAATGGTTGCTGCGGGCCCGCCCCGGTGACTATGCGCTGGCGTTGAGTGTGGCCGGGGCTTCGCTGCCCGTGGTCGGCAAGCATCTCGAGCCCCTCGGCGGGTTGACCGCCATGGGTGTCTGGGGCGCGCGGCACGCGCCGGAGGCGATCTCCGCGGCGACCAAAGACTGGTTCACCCCCGGCATCAACGACGTCCGGCGCCGTGACCGCGCCAGCACCCAGCAGGTCTCCCTCGCCGCCTTGCGCGGGGTCGTGGCGGCCGCGGATCTCGAGACGGACTGGCCCGTCGCCGAGAAGACACCGCCGATCTGGGATGGCCTGCGCCAGCGCCGCTACCTTTATCGCCGCGCCGTGCACTACGGGGACCACCCCGATCAGGTGCTCGACGTCTGGCGGCGCAAAGACCTGCCCGCCCAACCCGCGCCGGTGCTGATCTTTTTGCCGGGCGGCGCCTGGGTGCACGGCAAGTGCATGGGCCAGGGGTCGGCGCTGATGTCCCGGCTCGCCGAGCAGGGCTGGGTGTGCCTGGCGGTCAACTACCGCGTCTCGCCGCACCACCGCTGGCCGCGCCACATAGTCGACGTCAAGACCGCCATCGCGTGGGCGCGCGCCAACGTCGACAAGTTCGGCGGCGACCGGGATTTCGTTGCGGTAGCGGGATGTTCGGCCGGTGGCCACCTGAGCGCGCTGGCCGGCCTGACGCCCGACGACCCGCAGTTCCAGGCGAAGCTGCCCGAGGGCGCGGACACCTCGGTGGACGCCGTCGTCGGGATCTACGGCCGCTACGACTGGGAGGACCGCTCGACGCCGGAGCGCGAGCGGTTCGTCGAATTCCTGGAGCGGGTCGTGGTGAAGAAGTCGATCGCCCGTCGCCCCGACATCTTCCGCGACGCGTCTCCGATCGCGCGCGTGCACCGAAACGCGCCGCCCTTCTTGGTCATTCACGGCAGCAAAGACACCGTGATCCCGGTCGAGCAGGCGCGCAGCTTCGTCGAGCGGCTGCGGGCGGTGTCGCATTCGATGGTCGGCTACCTGGAATTCCCCGGCGCCGGTCACGGCTATGACCTGCTCGACGGCGAGCGAGCCGGCGCCGCGGCGCACGTCACTTCGCTGTTCCTGAACCAGATTTACCGCACCAAGACACGCGTCGGGGCAAAAGAGGTTATCTGAACAGCCACCGCTGAGTATGGTCCCTCTATGGGCAAGGGGCAGGGGTGAAGAGGCTTAGCGGGTGGGACGCCGTACTGCTGTACAGCGAAGCGCCGAACGTGCACATGCACACCATCAAGGCCGCCGTCATCGAGCTGGACGCTGACCGCCGGTCACTGGACGTCGACACCTTTCGCGAAGTCATCGCCGGGCGGCTGAGCAAGCTCGACCCGTTCTGCTACCAGCTCGTCGAGGTGCCCTTCGGCTTCCACCACCCGATGTGGCGGGAGAACTGCGAACTCGACCTGAACTATCACATCCGCCCCTGGCGGGTGTCGCCGCCCGGGGGCCGCCGGGAACTGGACGAGGCCATCGGGCAAATCGCCAGCACCCAGCTCGATCGCAGCCGGCCGCTGTGGGAGATGTACTTCGTGGAGGGCTTGGCCAACAACCGGATTGCGGTCGTCGGCAAAATCCACCACGCCCTTGCCGACGGCGTCGCCTCGGCGAACCTGTTGGCCCGCGGCATGGATCTGCAGCCGGGCCCGGAAGGCAAGCCGTACGTGTGCGACCCGGCCCCCACCTCGCGGCAGCTGATGGTGTCGGCCTTCGCCGATCACATGCGCCATGTCGGGCGGCTGCCGCACACCATCCGCTACACCGCCCAAGGTGTTGGGCGGGTGCGCCGCAGCACACGCAAGTTATCCCCGGAGCTGACCCGGCCCTTCGAGCCGCCGCCGACCTTCATGAACCACAAGATCACCCCGGAACGGCGGTTCGCCACCGCCACCCTGGCCCTGGCCGACGTCAAGGAGACCGGCAAGCGGCTCGGGGCGACGATCAACGACATGGTGCTGGCCATGGCGACCGGGGCGCTGCGCACCCTGCTGTTGCGGTACGACGGCAAGGCCGAACCGCTGTTGGCGTCGGTGCCGATGAGTTTCGACTTCTCGCCCGAACGGATCTCGGGCAATCGCTTCACCGGCGTGCTGGTGGGCCTGCCGACCGATTCCGACGATCCGCTGGAGCGGGTGCGGTGCAGCCACGAGAACGCCATCGCCGCCAAGGAAAGCAACCAGCTGATGGGCCCGGAGTTGGTCAGCAGGTGGGCGGCCTACATGCCGCCCCGGCCCACCCAGGCCTTCTTCCGCTGGGCGTCCGGTCGCGACGGACACAACAAGATCCTCAACCTGAACATCTCCAACGTCCCGGGACCGCGCGAGCGCGGCCGGGTGGGCGGGGCGCTGGTCACCGAGATCTATTCGGTGGGGCCGTTGACCGCCGGCAGCGGCCTGAACATCACCGTGTGGAGCTATGTCGACCAGCTCAACATCTCGGTGCTCTGCGACGGGTCCACGCTCGAAGACCCGCACGAGGTTTCCGACGCCATGGTCGCTGACTTCATCGAAATTCGCAGGGCCGCAGGGCTTTCCGAAAAGCTGACGGTCGTCGAGGCGGCGATGGCTCCGGCCTGACCGGGCCGGATCGGTAGCTGATCACCTTCGGCGGTAAGCGGGATCTCGGGGGACGTTAACGCCATTTCCGGCGACCGTTACCATCGGTCCGACAGAGCTATCCGAATGCCACCCCATTCCCTGAAGGAGCTGTGCGGCCCGTGAGCACTGGGAACGACGACGCCAACGAACCCGAAGTTCTGGTCGAACAACGGGATCGAATCCTCATCATCACGATCAACCGGCCCAAGGCCAAGAACGCGGTCAACTCCGCGGTGGCCAACGGCCTGGCCGCCGCAGTCGACCGGCTCGACAACGAGACCGGCCTGTCGGTCGGCATCGTCACCGGCGCGGGCGGCTCGTTCTGCGCCGGCATGGACCTCAAGGCCTTCGCCCGCGGCGAACTGCCCATCGTCGAGGGTCGTGGCATGGGCTTCACCGAGCGTCCGCCGGTCAAGCCGCTGATCGCGGCGGTGGAGGGCTACGCGCTGGCCGGCGGCACCGAGCTGGCCCTGGCGACCGACCTGATCGTGGCCTCCAAGGACTCGGCGTTCGGCATCCCGGAGGTCAAGCGTGGGCTGGTCGCCGGCGGTGGCGGGCTGCTGCGGCTGCCGCAGCGCATCCCGTCGGCGATCGCCATGGAGCTGGCGCTGACCGGTGAGAACCTGAGCGCGGAGCGTGCGCATGCGCTGGGCATGGTCAATGTGCTGGCCGAACCGGGCGCGGCGCTGGACGCCGCGATCGCGCTGGCCGAAAAGATCGCGGCGAACGGGCCGCTCGCGGTGGCCGCCACCAAGCGGATCATCGTCGAGTCCCGCGGCTGGAGCCCCGACGAGATGTTCGCCGAGCAGAACAAGCTGCTGGCCCCGGTGTTCTCCTCCAACGACGCCAAGGAGGGCGCCATCGCCTTCGCCGAGAAGCGCCCGCCCAAGTGGACGGGCACCTAACCCGCGAGCAGACGCAAAAGCCCCCGCACGCTCGGCGTGTCGGGGGCTTTTGCGTCTGCTCGCGGTACTAAGCCGTCAGATAGCGCTGCACCGTCGGCCCCAGCCAGGCGACCAGGTCCTCGACGGGGGTCGACGCGAGTGGCTCGATCTTCAGCTGGTAGCGCGCGAAAGCCAGGCCGGCCAGGTGGCTGGCCACCAGCTCGACACGTAGCTCGGCATCGGCCACCCCGAATTCCGCCGCGACCCGCTTGGCGATCGGGCCGGCAAGGCTGCCGTGCAACACCTTTCGCGCCTCGGGGTGGATCGCCGCCGAACGCCACAGCGTCAGGAACGGCTCGAAGACGGCGCCTTCCTCCCAGTGCTCGAGGAAGCGCCGAACCAGCCTTTCGCCGATCCGTTCGGTCCCGTCGTCGAGCAGCGTGGCCAGCTGATGCAACGGGTGCTCGGGACCGGTCAGCGTGGACGCGGTGAACAGGCCTTCCTTATTGCCGAAAAAGTAGTAGACCATCGCGACGTCCACACCGGCGTCGGCCGCGATCGCTCGGACGGTGGCCCGCTCGTACCCGTCACGCATGAAGCGTTCACGCGCCGCATCGATGATGCGCTGTCGGTTCAGTTGACCGGTGCGCCACCGGCCCGCGCGCCGCGCTTCTGGCATGCGCGCCAGGATACTTCAACAAGCGTTGGCAAATACCGACGCGCGGCGTACGTTAGTTGTTGAACGGTAGTTGAAGTATTCGGCGGAGGAGTCTTCCATGGTGACGAGCACGCGCCGACGCCTTTGGTGGCGGCACCTGATGTCTGTCCTGCTGTTCCCGGTAACGGTGACGCTCGTGGTGCCGGCCTTGGTCGTCGGCCCGGCCGGCGTGCACGCCCCGCACCTGGACGCCGCGCTGAGGGCCGGCCTGATCACCGTCGGCTGTCTGCTGATCGCCGCCGGCGTGGCCCTGATGATCTGGACGAACGTGCTGTTTGACCGCGTGGGCGAGGGCACGCTTGGGCTGGGCAACGTGATGGGGGAGCCCGTCCATCTGGTCGTGCGGGGCCCGTACCGGCACGTGCGGAACCCGATGATCACCGGCGTGCTGTGCATCCTGCTCGGCGAGGCGGCCGTCATCGCGTCGGTTCCGTTATTGCTTTGGTTCGCAATCTTTTTCACGTTCCAGGCGCTCGCAATTCGGTTCTGGGAGGAGCCCCATCTCGCCGAGCGCTATGGCGGTGAATACGTCGACTATCGGGGCAACGTGCCGCGCTGGATCCCGCGAGTGTCGGCCTGGGATCCGCCCGCTCGTCGCTGAGTTGGTGGGAAAGCGCGGCCTTGTCATGGGCGCCGACGAACCGGCCGGTGACCAGGGCGCCCGTCGCCCGGCAAGCTCAACATCGGGGGGCCACCCGGCTGAGTTACACTGCAGGCGAGATCTGTAAAGGGCCGGGAATCCAGAAAGATCGAGGATGAGCATTTCGTTGCTGCTGGAGATGGCCGCGTCGGGCAACGCCGAGCGCACGGCCGTGGTGTCCGGGGACCTGCGACTGACGACGCAGCAGCTCAGCGATCTCGCCGACGGTGGCGCGGGGGTGATCGCCGCGTCGAACGCCAGGCACGTCGCGTATGTGGGCACCGGCGGCGCGATGCTGCCTGTGCTGATCTTCGCGGCCGCGCGCGCCGGCGTGCCCTTCACGCCGATCAACTACCGGCTCGCCGCCGACGGCATCCGGGCGCTGATCGAGCGGCTGCCCGAGCCGTTGGTGATCGTCGACGGTCGCTACCGCGACGCCGTCGGCGATGTGTCGGACCGCGTGATCGTGTCCGACGATTTCCTGGAGGCCGCGCGCACCGCCGAACCGGCGGCCGAGTTTCCCGACCCGGACTCCGTGGCGATCGTGCTGTTCACCTCCGGCACCACCTCGCAGCCCAAGGCCGTCGAGCTCTCACACAACAACCTGACCAGTTACATCACCGGAACGGTGGAATTCGGGGCGGCCGAAGAGACCGACGCCGCGCTGATCTGCGTGCCGCCGTACCACATCGCCGGGGTCAGCGGCGCGCTGTCGAATCTGTATGCCGGCCGCAAGATGGTGTACCTGCCCAATTTCGATGCGCGGGAATGGGTTCGGCTGATCAACGCCGAGAACGTGACCACCGCGACGGTGGTGCCGACGATGCTGGACCGCATCATCACCGTGCTGGACAACGGCGACGGGACGGCCGTCGAGCTGCCGTCGCTGCGCAACCTGGCCTACGGCGGGTCCAAGGTCGGTCTGCCGCTGGTGCGCCGCGCGCTCGAACTGCTGCCCAACGTGGGCTTCGTCAACGCTTACGGCCTGACCGAGACCAGCTCGACGATCGCGGTGCTGACGCCCGACGACCATCGCGCCGCGCAGGCGGCGTCGACCCCGGAGGCCGCCCGGCGGCTGGGATCGGTCGGCCAGGCGGTGGCGGGAATCGAGCTGCAGATCCGCGACGAGGCCGGCAACGTGTTGCCGCCGGGTGAGACCGGCGAGCTGTTCGTGCGCGGCGAGCAGGTGTCGGGCCGCTACACCGGCATCGGCTCGGTGCTCGACGAGAACGGCTGGTTTCCCACCAAGGACATCGCCATGCTTGACGACGAGGGCTACCTGTTCATCGGTGGGCGCAGCGACGACACCATCATCCGCGGCGGGGAGAACATCGCGCCCGCCGAGCTGGAAGAAGTCCTGGTCGAGCACCCGCAGGTGCGCGATGTCGCGGTGGTCGGCGTCGAGGATCCGCAGTGGGGCCAGGCGATCGTCGCCGTGGTGGTGCCGGCGGCGGGCACCGACCCCGACCCCGACGAATTGCGCGAATTCGTCCGCAAGAGTTTGCGCGGTTCGCGCACTCCCGACGAGGTAGTGTTTCGCGACGAGCTGCCCACCACCGCGACCGGCAAGGTCTTGCGGCGGGAGATCATCCAGACCCTCACCGGATTGCGCGCCGCACCGGCCCAGCAGTAAGCGATCAAGGACGGAAATCAATGATCAAGAACGGAACTCGTCTCGCCAGCCAGGTGTGTGACACCCAGGTGATCGTCGTCAGAAGCGCCGACAGCCTGGAGGACTTGCGGTGTGGTGGAGTGCCGATGGTGCCGGTCGGTGGCGAGCGGTCGGGCGAATTGGACCCGGCGTTCGCCGACGGCACGGTCATGGGCAAGCGCTACGTCGACGAGACCGGCGCCGAGGTGCTGGTGACCAAGCCGGGCGCGGGCAGCCTGAGCATCGGGCAGACCGCCCTGCAGCTCAAAGAGGTCAAGCCGCTACCCGCCAGCGACTGAGCGGGTCAGCGCGCGGCGTCCTGTTTACCCGGAATTTTGTTGCGGGCAACGAATTCCTTTGCCTTGATCAGGAATTCGAGCTGCTCACCGACCTGGTGCAGCGGGCCGGCGTTGCGGGTGGAGCGGGAGAGCACGATGGCGCCCTCCAGTGCGGCGATGGACATCACGGCCAGCGAGGCGGCGTCGGCGTCGTCGAAGCCGTCGTTGACGAACGCGCGGGTCAGCGCGGTGCACCAGCGGCCCAGGATGGCGCCCGCTTCGGCGGAGAGCTTGGGACCGTCGTCGTCCGAACAGCCGATCGCCGCCGCCACGACCGGACACCCGGCGGTGAAACCGCCGTCGGTGAGCAGCCGCTCCCAGAACCCGACGAACTCGGCCAGCAACACCCGGGCGCCCCGGCCGGCCGCGTCGTCGATCATGGCGGTGATGGAGTCACCCGAGTAGCGCAGCGCCTCGGTCAGAATCTGGTTGCGGCCGTCGGGAAAGTGGTAGTAGACCGAGCCCCGCGGGGCGCCGCTGCGGGCGAGCACCGCGTCGATGGTCACGCCGGCCGCGCCGCGCTCGCGCATCACCTCGGCGGCGCTGGCCAGCATCTTCGTGCGGGTGCCCCCGCGTTTTGCCCGCGCCTGGTCAGGCGCGGCTTCACCGATAGTCGGCGTGGGCGTACCTCCCATGGCTCGGGTCATGCCGCGTGCGAGTGGCGCAACGCCGGCCAGTGCATATGACGTGGGCTGAAGCGGAATGTGCGGCGCCGCAAGTCTGGCATCTCGCGGGTGTACTGATAGCCGGCGACGTTGAGCTCGATGATCCACATGATGTTCTCCCGGCCTGTGTGCGGCCCTAGATTATGCTATGAACCATATAAGACATCCGTAAATTAAGCAATTTCTCAGGCGAAGTGTGACGCACACCGCACAAATGGCGGGTGGACCGGGCCGCGAACCGCAGCCGCGGATGCATATCGGCCGCCAAAATATGCCCTATTGCATAATGGCTAGAGCTCCGCCGCGCTGGGCGCATGGTCCACCTCAACCGGCCGCACAAACGCAGCGCCTTCGATCGTGCGATGCTGACGGCGCTGTCCGAGCATGTAATCGTTCGTCGAACGCACCAGGCCCGCTTCGTGACGCGCTAAGACCGGAACGCCGAACGTGCACTCAGGGCGTTTTTTCTGCCGATTTTTCGACGTGAGTGCACGTTCGGCAGGTAACGGCCTCAGCCCTCGATGGTGTGGCCCATCGGCATCAGCACGCTCTTTTGCTGGGTGAAGTGCTCGACGCCCTCCGGCCCGTTCTCACGGCCGATGCCGGAGTTCTTGTAACCGCCGAACGGGCAGCACGGGTCGAACGCGTACCAGTTGATGGCGTAGGTCCCGGTGCGGATCTTCTCCGAGACCTCGATGCCGTGTTGCACATCGGCGGTCCACACGCTGCCGGCCAACCCGTACACCGAGTCGTTGGCGATCTTGATCGCGTCCTCTTCGGTGTCATAGGGGATGATCGACAGCACCGGCCCGAAGATCTCTTCCTGGGCGATCGTCATCTTGTTGTCGACGTCGGCGAAAACCGTTGGCTGCACGAAGAATCCGCTGTCCAGGCCCTCCGGGCGGCCGCCGCCGGTCACCAGCCGGGCGCCCTCCTCGATGCCCTTGGCGATGTAGCCCTCGACGCGGGCGCGCTGCTTCTCCGAGATCAGCGAGCCGATCTGGGCGGCCGGGTCCGACGGCAGGCCCACCGGCAGCGCCTGCACGAAAGTGCTTATCGCATCGACGATTTCGTCATACCGCGAGCGCGGCGCCAGGATGCGGGTCTGGGCCACGCAGGCCTGCCCGGTGTTCATGATCCCGGAGAACACCAGCATCGGGATCGACGCGGCCAGGTCGACGTCCTCGAGCACGATGGCGGCCGACTTTCCGCCCAGCTCCAGGGTGCACGGCTTGAGCATGTCCGCGGCGCGACGGCCGATCTCCTTGCCGACGGCCGAGCTGCCGGTGAAGGAGAAGATGTCGACGTCCGGGTTGGAGGTCAGCGCCTGCCCGGTCTCGATGCCGCCGGGCACCACCGAGAGCACGCCCTCGGGCAGCCCGGCCTCGGCGAAGGCCTCCGCCAAAGCGTTTGCGCTCAGCGGGGTTTCGGCGGCCGGCTTGAGCACTACCGTGCAGCCGGCCAGCAGCGCCGGGCCCAGCTTGTTGACGGCCAGGAACAGCGGCACGTTCCACGCGACGATGGCGCCCACGACGCCGATCGGCTCGCGGTGCACGATGCTCTGCCCGTAGCCGCCGGTGCGGACCTCTTTCCACTTGACCTGGTCGACGGCCGGACCGGCGAAGAAGTTCAGCGCGCCGATCGAGCTCATCCAGTGCATGGTCTCGACGCTGGTCGGCGGCTGGCCGGTCTCGGCGGCGAGCAGCTGGGTGAACTGGTCCTTGCGCTCCTCCATCAGCTTGAGCGCGTTGGCGATCACGGCCGCGCGCTCCTTGGGCGGGGTGGTGGGCCAGGGGCCGTTGTCGAAGGCCGCGCGCGCCGCGGCGACCGCGGCGTCGACGTCGGCGGCCGCGGCCAGCGGCACCTTCCCGACGTATTCACCGGTGGCCGGACAGTGCACCTCGATGACATCGGAGGTGGATGGTTCCGTCCACTTGCCGCCGATGAAAAGCTTGTCGTATTCGGTCTTGCTCTCGGCCATCTGCGCCGCTCCTCCTCATTGCTCCGCGCTGCATCGTCGCCGGCGCGCATGGGCGCCACCCTACCCAAGCCGGGGCAAAACGAGAACACGTTTCACTCTTGGGGTTGCAGGACCAGCACGAGATTGCTGACCAGGAACTCGCGTAGCAGCGGCACCGAGGTCAGCCACCACGCCCATCGTGGGTGGTAGCGGGGAAATGCGGCCAGGGTGGCGCCGGTGCTGATCGCCCAGTCCAAGCCGTCGGCGGCGGACACCTCGAACAACGACGACCCGTAGTTGTTTTTGGGCGGATGGCCGTGTTTGCGGGTGTAGCGCGCGGCGGCCCGGGCACCGCCCAGGTAGTGCGTCAGGCCCATCTCGTGGCCGCCGAAGGGGCCCAGCCAGACGGTGTAGGACAGCACGGCCAGCCCGCCAGGCTTGGTCACCCGCAGCATCTCGGCGCCGAGCTGCCAGGGCCGCGGCACGTGCTCGGCGACGTTGGAGGACAGGCAGATGTCCACGGAGTCGTCGGCGAAGGGCAGCGCCATGCCCGAGGCGCGCACGCACGGCGCCGCCCCGCGGGCGGCCGCCGGCCCGGCGTGCATCTCGCCGGGGTCGGGTTCGACCCCGATATAGCGGATTCCGGCCTCGGTGAAGGCCGTCGCGAAGTAGCCGGGGCCGCCGCCGACGTCCAGCAGCGTGCGCCCGGCCGCGGAGGCGCCGTGGGTGCCGCGCCATAGATCGCCCACCATCGCCACGGTATCGGCCGCCAGGGCGCCGTAGAACCGGGCCGGATCCGACTGCTCGTGACGAAACTCCGACAGCAGCCGCACCGAGCGGGTCAGCGTCGCCCGGCGCGCGAAGAGGTCGGTGGCGCCCACCGGCCACACCCTACGGATGTGCTGACGTGCCCGGCACGCATCGCCGCCGGTTAGGCTGGCGACCGATGTCTTCCTTGCGCTCCGTGCTGCTGCTGTGCTGGCGCGATACCGGGCACCCGCAGGGCGGCGGCAGCGAAGCCTATTTGCAGCGCATCGGCGCGCAGTTGGCCGCCTCCGGCATCGCCGTCACGCTGCGCACCGCCCGCTATCGCGGCGCGCCGCGCCGCGAGGTGGTCGACGGCGTGCGGATCGACCGCGCCGGCGGTCGGTATTCGGTGTACGTCTGGGCGTTGCTGGCGATGGCCATGGCCCGGCTGGGGCTCGGCCCGCTGCGCAAGGTGCGGCCCGACGTGGTCGTCGACACGCAGAACGGCCTGCCCTTTTTGGCCCGGCTGATCTACGGCCGCCGGGTGGTGGTGCTGGTGCACCACTGCCACCGCGAGCAGTGGCCGGTGGCGGGTCCGGTGCTCGGCCGGCTCGGCTGGTTCATCGAGTCGACGCTGTCGCCGCGGGTGAACCGGCACAACCAGTACGTGACGGTGTCGCTGCCGTCCGCGCGCGACCTGGTCACCCTGGGCGTCGACGGCGCCCGTATCGCGGTGGTGCGCAACGGCCTCGACCGGGCTCCGGCGCAATCCTTGACCGGCCCCCGCTCGGCGGCGCCGCGCGTGGTGGTGCTGTCGCGGCTGGTGCCGCACAAGCAGATCGAGGACGCCCTGGAGGCGGTCGCGCGGCTGTTGCCGCGGATACCGGGTCTGCACCTGGACATCGTCGGCGACGGCTGGTGGCGCGACCGGCTCGTCGAGCACGCGCAGCGGCTCGGCATCTGCTCGTCGGTGACCTTCCACGGCCACGTCGACGACCTCACCAAACACCATGTCCTGCAAGGGGCTTGGGTGCATCTGCTGCCCTCCCGCAAGGAGGGCTGGGGCCTGGCCGTCGTCGAGGCGGCCCAGCATGGGGTGCCGACCATCGGCTACCGATCCTCGGGCGGCCTGTCGGACTCGATCGTCGACGAGGTGACCGGGATCCTGGTGGACAGCCACGCCGAGCTGGTGGATCGGCTCGAAGAACTGCTCGCCGATCCGGTGCTGCGCGATCAACTGGGCGCCAAGGCGCACACCCGCAGTGGCGAATTCTCCTGGACGCAAAGCGCCGACGCGATGTGCGGCGTGCTGGAAGCGGTGCAAGCCGGCCGCACGGTCAATGGGCTAGTCACCGGGCCGGGCTGAACGGGTGCGGCGCCGCCACGCGCCGATCACCGCGCCGGCGCCCCCGCCCAGCAGCAGCGCCAACCACGCCAGATGGGCGATCACCGTCACGGTCCGCTGCCCGGCGGCCACCGGGGCGGTCCGCCCGCCGATCCGGTAGAGGGCGATCTCGCGGTCCCGATAGACCGGCGCCAGCGCCCCCAGGGTGCGGGCGGCCGACCCCATGTCGCCGGCGCTGTCGGATTCGACCACCAGCCAGGCCACGCCGGCCGCGGCCAGCGCCGCCGGGTCGGGGCCGGACAGCAGCAGCTGCTGCACGGCCCGGGCGTGCGCGCCCTCGCCGGCGATGGTGGTCCCCGAGATCACCAGGTCACCGGTGCTCAGCACGTCGGCGCGCACCCAGCGGGGCAGCGGATCCAACACCGGTGCCGCGCCCGACCAGGAGAACAGCCGCATGGTGCCGGCGGGTAACACCGCTATCGATCCTGGCTGCGCATTGACCGCCGCGGCGACGGCCGTCCAGCCGCGCGGATAGCGCACGGGCGCCACCTTGCCGAACACTCCCCAGCCCAGGTCCGGTAGCGCCAGCAGCAGCGCCAGGCAGCAGACCAGCGCCGGGGCGGCGGCCCCAGGGAGTCGCAGTCGGCGGCGCAGCGTCACCACCGCGCCGGCGCCCGCCAGCGCGTAGCCGGGCATCGCCAGCGCCACCCACTTCTGGCCGTCGCGTAGCACCCCGAAGCCGGGCACGGTGTCGACCACCGTGCCCAGCACCGCCACGCCGGGACCGGTGGCCAGGGCCGCCGGGATCAGCACCGACACGGCGGCCAGCACCAGCAGCGGCACCGCCACCGGGCGCCGGACGACCGTGGGCAGGCCCGCGGCCACCACGCCCAACAGCACCACCGCCGAGAACACCGCGAAAAGCGTGGTGCGCGAACCGGGTACGGCGTCGCCGTTCCAGATGCCGCCGAGGCTGACCAGGCTGCCCAGGGTGCCCAGGCCGGGCTCGGCGCGCGGGGCGAACGCCTCCACCCCCAGCCGGTTGGCCGCGGTGTGGGCGGTCAGCGACGAGCCCATCACCGACGCCGTCAACCACGGCAGCGCCGCCACCAGGGCGGCGCCCAACGCCGTCGCGGCGCACCACCGGCGCGGCCGGCCGCTACCGGGCACCACCACGCAGGCCAGCGCCACCGTCGCGGCGAGCAGCAGCCCGGTCGGGGTCAGCCCGGCGAGCGCGATCCAGAAGGCCAGCCCCAAGGGCCCGAACCGGCTCGAGGTCGGTGCCGTCCGCAGCGTGACCATCGCGGCCGCCACCCAGGGCAGGCAGCCGTAACCGACCAGCAGGCTCCAATGCCCTTGCAGAAGCCGTTCCGCGACATAGGGATTCCAGATCGCGACGGTGGTGGCGACGAACTGGCCGGGCGCGCCCGCGCAGGGCAGCGTGACCGCGACCAGCCGGGCCGCGCCCCATCCCGCCAGCCACAGCCCGGCCACCAGCAGCGCCTTGACCACGACGCCGCCGTCGACCAGCTGGGAGGCCAGCGCCACCGCGAAGTCCTGGGGGGTGGCGCGCGGCGCCGACGTCAGCCCCAGCGCGGTATCGGACAGATAGGACCGCGGCGTCGACACCGCGTCGCGCAGCAGCAGGTATCCGGGCGCCAGGAGCGGCCCGACCACCAGCAGCGCCAAGACCAGTGCGTACCCGGGTCGGGTCCAGCGCACGGTTAACGCATCCGGGCCGGGCTATTCCCGGTCGTGCGTGCCGGGCGGGTGGGATTCGGTGTGCCCCGCCTCGGTGGGCTCATCCGGGCCGGGCGGGTCGGAGCCGGGCGGACCGGTCTCCTGGCGCGCCTCGGGCCGTTGGGTGGGCAGCTTCTCGGTCTCGGCCTCGGCGCCGGGCACCGGTTCCTCGAGGCCGCTGCGGCCGAAGAAGTCCTGGTCGCCACGGTCTAGGCCGGGGTCGGTCAGCGCGCTCTCGCTGCGCAGGCTGAACGACGCGAGCAGCCCCCCGCCGATCAGCGCGATCAGACCGACCGCGGTGAAGGTGATCGGCAGGACGCGCGACCACAGCGCCAGCCGGTCGCGCTCGTCGCGGGCGGCGTTCACCTGGGATTCGACGGTGTCCTGGTTCGAGGTGACCTTGTAGTCGGCCAGCGTGAGCTCCGGCTTGAGCGGATCGCGGGCGAAGTAGTGATCGGCGTGCTCGGTCTGTTTGACGATGGTGCCCGACACCGGGTCCACCCAGAAGGTGCGCTGCGCCGCGTAGTAGCGGGTCATGGTGATCTGTTCGTTCGGGTCACCGCCCTGCACGCCCCACATCGCCGCCGACGTGGTCTGCTTGGCATCCTCGTTGCCCGCCAACAGCGACGGGTAGGCCACCGGGGCCACCAGCTTGCCGTCGGCGTTGTAGCCGACGTTCTGGGTGAACTTGTACGTGGTCAGCCCGTTGACGTCTTCCTGGGTGTCGTAGTTGACGTCGAACGCCTTCTGCGCGATCGGATCGAAGTAGGGGTAGGTCTTCTTCTCGGTGTGGAACGGGAACCGGTAGGACAGCCCGTCGTGGCGCAGCGGCATCGCGGTGGGCGGGTTCTCGTCGTTGACGGCACGCGGCTTCTGGACCGAACCGCCGGCGTGGGTGTCGTCGGAGACAGCCAGCGCGGTCTTGCGGTTGAGCGTGACGGTGTCGACGATCGCCAGCAGCAGCCCGCTGTCCTTTTGCTTGTCCGTGCGCCGCAACGAACTTCCGACCTGCAGCGTGACCACGTCGGAGTTGGCGGGCGACTCGACGCTGATCTGCTGCTGGGAGACCAGCGGCACGTTCTGGTTGACGATGACGTGGTCGGTCGACAACGACGCGGAGTCCAGTGCGGTCCCGGTGCCGTCACCGATCAGCGTGGCGTCGATGTTCAGGGGCACCTTGGTGATCCTGCTGGTGGTGTACGTCGTCAAAAGCAGCGCGGCGATCAGCAGGGCGGCTCCGAGTCCGATGATCCCGCATGCGGCGAACCGCAACATGACTGCTCGGTTCACGTCGCTGTGCCCTCCTCAATTTCCTTGCTTCATCAGCCGCGACCCGACCCGAGCAGGCAAGCCCGGGGCAAACTCGTTTGACCCTAACAGCAGAAAGTAAGGCAGCGACTTACGAACCTGTTGCTCGCGCGGACGGGTCCTTCGGGTGTACCGAATGGCCGGACCACACGGCACAGGCAAACTGTGGTGGTGAGCGATGACCAGCGGGTGGGCGGGGTGCGCAGCTTCCTGCCGGCCGTGGAAGGCATGCGCGCCTGCGCGGCCATGGGCGTGGTGGTCACGCACGTCGCGTTCCAGACCGGACACTCCAGCGGCGCCACCGGCAGGCTGTTCGGCCGCTTCGACCTGGCCGTGGCGGTGTTCTTTGCGCTGTCGGGTTTTCTGTTGTGGCGCGGGCATGCCGGGGCGGCACGGGGTTTGGGGTCGCGTCCGGCCACCGGGCACTACCTGCGGTCGCGGGTGGTCCGGATCATGCCCGCCTATGTGGTCGCCGTGGTCGTGATCCTGACGCTGTTGCCCGACGCCGACCACGCCAGCCCGACGGTGTGGCTGGCCAATCTGACACTCACCCAGATTTATGTGCCGTTGACGCTGACCGGCGGGCTGACCCAGATGTGGAGCCTGTCGGTCGAGGTCAGCTTTTATCTGGCGCTGCCGGTTCTCGCGCTGCTGGCCCGCCGCCTGCCGGTGCGGGGCCGGGTGCCGGCGATCGCCGCGCTGGGCGCGCTGAGCTGGGCGTGGGGGTGGCTCTTCGCGGCCGACTCGGCCTCGGGTATCAACCCGCTGAACTGGCCGCCGGCGTTCTTCTCCTGGTTCGCCGCCGGCATGCTGCTGGCCGAGTGGGTGCACAGCGGGATCGGGCTGCCACACCGGATTGCGCGCCGGCGGTGGGTGATGGCGGCCGTCGCGGTGGTCGCCTACCTGATCGCGGCGTCGCCGCTGGCGGGTCCCGAAGGTCTGGTGCCCGGCACCCCGGCCCAGTTCGCGGTGAAGACCGCGATGGGCTCCGTGGTGGCCTTCGCGCTGGTCGCGCCGCTGGTGCTGGATCGGGTGGACACCGCGCATCGCATCTTGGGGACGACCGCCATGGTGACGTTGGGCCGCTGGTCCTACGGGTTGTTCGTGTGGCATCTGGCGGCGTTGGCGATGGTGTTCCCGGTGCTCGGGACGTTCCCGTTCACCGGCCGCATGCCCACGGTGCTGGTGCTGACGCTGATCTTCGGTTTCGCGATCGCCGCGGTCAGCTATGCGCTGGTCGAGTCGCCGTGCCGAGAAGCGTTGCGCCGCTGGGAGAAACGAGAGAAGCCGGCCGAGACGGCTCAGGATGTCGACGCCGAGGCCGACGCGATCGCGCCGTGAGCCCGCCCGGACGGCGACCTGAATTCCCCTTCCGATGCGGTACCGAAGGTCTCGAAACCTCTTTTTTGGGTAACCCCGAGTGTGAGAGAGCGGCGGGTCGCGGGTGCCGGAAGCGGCAAGGCAACGAAGTCGCTTCGGTCCAGGAGAGGCGTTCGACAATGGACAACGACACGATCGCGGCACGGCCGATGGCGGACACGCCACACGAGGAGTTGCGTCCTGGCGAGCGTCCGCTCTCGCCGGATGACGATCCC